>NZ_JBJHPC010000443.1:0-6032 GCF_045257485.1 Streptomyces sp. YS-3
GCCCCGGACAAGAAGTAGCCCCCGGTGAACGCACCGGCCCAAGCAGCGCACACACAGAGACTGCTCGCCCAGGTCGCCGAACAGCTCGGACACCCGGTCCCTGACGAGTTCGCCGCGGCCTTGCGGCAGGTGCCCCGTGACCGGTTCCTGCCCGAGACCGTTTGGGTACGCGATGGCCAGGGCGGCTACCTGCCCCTCAACCGGGGCACAGAGCCGGAAGAGTGGATGGCCGCCACGTACACGGACCAGACCCTGGTCACCCAGTTCACCGACGACCTGCCCACATCATCGGCATCGATGCCCTCCATGGTGCTGCGCATGCTCCAGCTCACCGGGGTCACCGCCCCCGAACGGACCCGGCAACAGCCCTTCAACGTTATCGAGCTGGGCACGGGGACGGGCTTCAACGCGGCACTGCTGAGCGCGTTGCTCGGGCAGGGCGCCGTCACCACGGTAGAGCTGGACCCAGCGCTGGCCGAACAGGGCGAGCGGAACCTGAAGACCGCCGGGTACACGCCCACCGTGGTCCAGGCAGATGCAGCAAAGGGCTATCCCGGCTCGGCGCCCTATGCCCGGGTGCTGGCCACGTTCTCCGTCGACCAGATTCCGCCCGCCTGGATCACCCAGACCGCCCCCGGCGGACGGATCGTCACACCCTGGACGTCAGCCTGGTGCTGCTACGGCACCCTCGCCCTCACCGTCAGCGCGAGCGGCACCGCACAGGGCCAGTTCCACGACTTCGCCTCCTTCATGCCCATGCGCCCCAGCAGCGAACAGCAAACCGCGAACGGCGCGCACGCCCAGGTGACCGGTGCTGAGGAGTTGACGTCCGCGACGGAGCTCTCGCCGTGGGCAGTGGCCGGCGGAGACCTGGACGCCGAATTCCACGTCGGACTAACCGTCTCAGGCGCGTTCTTCGCCTGGGATACCACCGGCGAACACGCCCCCGTCCGCCTCCGTGTCGAGGACACCACCAGCACCTCGTGGGCGACTGTGGACTACGACGGCGCCCACACCACCGAGTTCACCGTCACCCAAGCAGGCCCCCGTCGCCTGTGGAACGAGATCGCCGCCGCCTACGCGTCCTGGGAAAACAACGGCCGCCCCGGCGTAGGCCGTCACGGACTGACCGTGCACGCCAGCGGAGAACACACCTTGTGGCTCGACTCCCCGGACCACCCCCTCACTCCCTCCGCCGAGGGGCGCGCCAAAATCTCGAAGAATCCCTAGCTTTCTGCATCCATAGCCCTGCCGGACGCCCGCAGCGCTATCGTGAGGCAGGGCCGCCGGACTCCAGGAAGGGCGACGACATCCACGAGCAAGGAGAGAGGGTGCGTCGGACGACAGCAGAGCCCGGACGCACAAGGAGCCTGACACACAGTGAGCTCGTGGACCTGGTGCAGCGCATCATGGACGGCGAAGGCACGGAAGAAGAGCACAGCGCGCTCGTCGAAACCCTGGAAAGAAACGTGCTGCATCCACGGGTCAGTGACCTGATCTACTATCCAGAGAACGAGGGATACGAAAGGGAACTGACGGCCACTCAGGTTGTCGAGGCCGCCCTGGCGTACCGGCCGATCGCACTCTAGCCAGACCAAGGAATCCGCGGAGCGGATTCCTTCAGGCCGAATCGGGGAGCGATTCGCGCCGCAGCCAACGGAGTTGGCTGCACCCGGCGGCGGGAGCCGCCGGCCAGCCGCGCGGAGCGCGGCGCTTCTTCCGTCGCGTATGTCGGCGTTCAGTGGACCTGGGTAGTCGTCGAGTCTGTGAACTGGGGCTGTGCAGGTTGGTTGGGTCGGGTTGACGGCTTGTTGGCTCAGTGATTCTGTGCAGTTCGGCGGTGCGCAGGGGCCTTCTGCCAGGGTGTTCTCCGCTGGATCTGGCACAGCCACTCGTGCCGGGTGCCACCGGTCGCAAGCCGCCATCGGGCCTCGGCCAGGAGGCGGACGCGGGGATCAACGAAGTGGACCCGCGCGTGCTCTCGGTGTCCATCGTGTCGTCACTGTGGTCCACAGCCCTAGAGCTCCTGCGCGCGCTGGACGATCCGCCGCTCCAGCTCCTCACGCTCGGCGGGGGTGTGGTCCCGCTCGATGACCACGGCCGCCCCGATCACGCCGTCGGCGCCGAGGGCGGTGGTGATCCTCAGCTCACGGGTGGTGGTCCGGGTCAGTGCGTCGCGCCCCTGGTGGACCACCCGGCCGTCACGCAGGAGCGCCAAGCGGTCGGGCCCGGCCTCCATCCACGCTGTCTCGATGGCCTCACCGCCCCACACGTCCGGCGCCCCGCCGTACCACCCGGCGAGATTGTCCTCGGGCGCGGTATGGGCGACCAGCCGCAACACATGCTGAACATCCGGCCCCGGGCCCTGCTCGCCACCACCTCGTACGTCTCCGTCCAGCCGGGCAGGTCCCCCCACTCCTCAAGGATCATGTCGCGTCCGTTCCGGCCAATGGCCTGTAGGGAGTGCTATCCCCCAGGGACTCCGGTGGCCATACTGCCCGAAACCGCCGGTGGCCTACCGGCCGCCGCGACTATCAAGGAGGGAAACATTGAGACGGTTACGTTCCTTCGAGTTCGTAACACGATCACGATCCGGGCTTCTTGAGGTGTGTTCACGCACATGCGGGTCGTTGGCGGTGCGCGCCCCGAAGGCGCGATGTCCTTCGGAGCGCGCGGCAGGGGTTGGGGTTCAGGCGTTGTAGCCGCCGTGGGCGTCCAGCACTGCGCCCGTGACGTACGACGCGGCGGGGCTCGCCAGGAAGGCGATCGCCGCGGCGATTTCGTCGGGGTGCCCCATGCGTTGCAGGGACAGCGAGCTGACCAGGGCCTTGAGGGTCTCGGGGTCCGGCGGTTGCATGCCGCCCTCCATCAGTCCGGCCTCCACGACGTTGGCCGTGATGTTCCGGGGCCCGAGGTCGCGTGCGACGCCCATGGTGTACCTCTCGATCCCGGACTTGGTCGCCGAGTAGTCGGCAAGGCCGGGGGCGCCGACCCGGGAGCCCAGTCCGGAACTCACTGTGATGATGCGGCCACCCGCGCGCAGCACTCGGGAGGCGGCCCGGATGACGGCGATCACGCCGAGGTAGTTGGTGGCGTGCATCCGGTCCAGTGCGGCGGTGTCGGCATCCGGGTCGTCCACCGTGCCGGCCACGGAGATCGCCGCGTTGTTGACGAGGATGTCCAGGGCGCCGAGGTGCGCGACCACGTCGTCGATCAGCGCCGGCGCCCGGCTCGTGTCCGCCTGGTCGGACTGGAAGGCGACGGCCTTGGCCCCCTTGCCGTGCACCTCGTCGACGACGGCCTGCGCCTGTTTCTCGGAGCTGACGTAGGTGAAGGCGACGTCGGCGCCCTGCTCGGCCAGCAGTCGTACGGTCGCGGCTCCCAGTCCGCGCGACCCTCCGGTGACCAGGGCGACTTTGCCCGTGAGTGGCTTGCTCATTCTTCTCACCTCGTTGATTGACCCTTCCCGGCAGTCGCAACGTTAATTGTTACAACAGGCTGTTGCAACCTTCACTGTTACGATTGCCGTAACATGAAGCGCTGCGGCCGAGAAGAGGAGTCCATGAGCGCCAACAGCAGGCTGACCATCGCCGCCCACGCGCTGGCCTGGATCGGCCTCTACCAGCGCCAGGGCCATGAGGTCGCCACCTCCGAGCAGATCGCGACCAGCGCGAACACCAACCCAGTGGTGATCAGACGGCTGCTCGGCGAGCTGCGCAGGGCCGGGCTCGTGGAGTCCCGGCGGGGCGTGGGCGCGGGCTGGTCGCTGGCACGCGAGCTGGAGTCGATGACCCTGCTCGACGTGTACGAGGCAGTGGAACCCGGCCCGCTATTCGCAATGCACCGCACCACTCCGGATCAGGGATGCGTGGTGGGTCACGGCATCCAGCCGGCGATGCAGAGCATCTACGAGGGCATCGAGGAGACCCTGAGACACGAGCTGGCCCGCGTCACGCTCGCGAACGTACTCCGGGACGTACTCGCGGCACCTCGCTAGCCTCCCCGTTACGCCCTGACATCACCAAGACCCCCATCCATACCCAGGCCGGCGAACAGCCTCGCAACCAGTCACGCCGAAGCCGTTGCGGTATCAGACCGTGTCCTACGAGCTCGTAACTTGATCTTGTTGTGGTGCCCTTGTCCGGCGTGACCGATGTGACGATTCCGCCGTTCGGGAGGATGTGAGCACCCGGCCATGGATCGTGGACGGCGACTTGTGGGCGCTGATCGAGCCGCTGCTGCCGCCCTGGCCAGAGAAGCCGCCGGGCCCACGGCCGGTACCGGACCGGCTGTGTCTGCAGGGCATCCTGTACGTCCTCTACAACGACATAGCCTGGCAACTCCTCCCGCTGGAGCTGGGATTCGGCTCGGGACAGACCTGCTGGCGGCGCCTGGACCGCTGGCAGCAGGCCGGAGTCTTCGACCAACTGCACCGCACCCTGCTCGCCGAGCTGAACGCGGCCGGCGAACTCGACTGGTCCCGCGCGTGCGTGGACGGCTCCCACATCCGCGCGAAAAAGGGGGCGCCAACACCGGTCCGTCGCCGGTCGACCGCCGCAAGCCGGGCAGCAAACACCACCTGATCTGCGACGGACGCGGCACCCCGCTCAAGGTCATCACCACCGCGGCCAACGTCAACGACGTCACCCAGACCCTCGCCCTGGTCGATGGCATCCCGCCCGTGGCCGGACGGCCGGCCCGGGCGGCCACGCCGCCGCCCCGACTCGCTCCTCGGTGACAAGGGCTACGACTCCAACCCCGCCCGCCGGGAGTTGCGCAAGCGGCGGATCCTGCCGGTCATCTCCCGCAAGGGCGCCCCGAACATCAAGGGCCTGGGCAAACTCCGTTACGTCGTGGAGCAGACCCTCGCCCTGCTCCACCAGTTCAAACGCCTTGCCGTCCGCTGGGAACGCCGAACCGAACTCCACGACGCCTTCGTCTCGTTGGCCTGCAGCCTCATCTGCTGGAGACGCTCAAGAAGGCCCACCCATGATCGTGTTACGAGCTCATAGCGCGTGGAGCCCCAAACGGCTGCCGCCTCGCACCACACCCGAGGACGAATTCACCGGCCGGTTCAGCGGTCCGCCGGAAGTGTGGAGCGGGGACGCCATCGAGATCGCGTGGATGGAGGCCGGCTCCGAGTGGCTGTCGATCATTCGTGACGGCCAGGTGGTCCACCAGGGGCGGCACGCACTGACCCGGACCACCACCAGCAAGCCGAGGATCACCACCGTCCTTGGGGCCGGTGCTGGACGATTGTGGACGCGGCCCGGAAGCGGGCTGCGCAGCGCCGGCCGCTGCGGAGCACCCGGCCGCCGCAGTGGCACTACCTGAGCTGTGGCACTACCTGGCGGAGGCGTCGGCTATCGGGGCGAGCCACTGCCGCATGACCGTCCGGGCCCCCACTCGTGAGGGCTTGTCCGCGGACAAACCCTGATGTCCAGTCTCCGGTAGGTGCTGACCTGGTGCGTTGCTGTATGGGTGGTGCGGACAACGGTGCCTGTGGCAAGGGTTGGTGTTATCCGTCGGAAGCAAGATCGAGCGCGTGACGGCACAACCGTGCTGAAGCGCATGCGGCGGACACGACTGCCCGTACGACTCAAGCAGCGGGCACACGCAGCGGTGCCATGACAGGCCGCGGTTACTTTCAGGAGGATGCATCATGTTCGGACGTCGTACAGCCACACTCGCCGCGACCGGGCTGCTGGCCCTGGTCGCTCTGGGCGGTACCACCGCCGCTGCCAGCGCGGTGACAGCGCCGCTGACCGTGCACGTCGCGGCCGGCCCGTTCGCCAACGCCAGGGATTGCGAGGCCGCCGTGATAGTCGCCCACGAGTGGGGTGTCTGGGACTGCGAGTACGTGCAGGGCCACTGGTACGCCTTCGCGCCGTGACAGCGCCGCGCCGGCGCGGTCCGATTCCACTCGGCCAGTGAGGACAACGCCGAATAGTTTCAGAACTGGGCGGGTCTGCCACGAGGCAGACCCGCCCACGGCGTTCTCCACCCACGGCGCCCATGCCCCCGCGCTGTAC
>NZ_JBJHPC010000444.1:0-5995 GCF_045257485.1 Streptomyces sp. YS-3
CCCCTGGGCCTTCCCCGCCCCCGGCCGCTCCACCCTGCCCAACGGGCTGACCGTGCTGCGCTGCGACCGTCCCGGCCAGCAGGTCGTGGCCGTCGAGATCTTCCTCGCCGCCCCGCTGGACGCCGAGCCGGCCGGTCTGGACGGCGTCGCCACGATCATGGCGCGCGCGTTCTCCGAGGGCACCGACAAGCGCTCCGCCGAGGAGTTCGCCGCCGACCTGGAGCGCTGCGGCGCCACCCTGGACGCGCACGCGGACCACCCGGGCGTCCGGGTCTCCCTGGAGGTGCCGGTCTCCCGGCTCCCCAAGGCGCTCGGGCTGCTCGCGGAGGCGCTGCGGGCCCCCGCGTTCGCCGACGCCGAGGTCGACCGCCTGGTGCGCAACCGCCTCGACGAGATCCCGCACGAGCTGGCCAACCCGGCGCGCCGCGCCGCCCAGCAGCTCTCCCGGGAGCTCTTCCCGGCCAGTGCGCGCATGTCCCGCCCGCGCCAGGGCACCGAGGAGACCGTGGCGCGGATCGACGCGGCGGCGGTACGGGCCTTCTACGAGGCGTACGTACGCCCCGCCGCGGCCACCGCGGTCGTCGTGGGCGATCTGGGCGCCACCGACCTGGACGCGGTCCTGGCGGACACCCTGGGCGCCTGGACGGGCACCCCGGCCGAGGAGCGTCCGATGCCCCCGGTCACCGCCGACGACACCGGCCGTGTGGTCATCGTGGACCGGCCGGGCGCCGTCCAGACGCAGCTGCTGATCGGCCGGATCGGTCCGGACCGCCACGACCGCGTCTGGCCCGCCCAGGTCCTCGGGACGTACTGCCTGGGCGGCACGCTCACCTCCCGCCTGGACCGCGTCCTGCGCGAGGAGAAGGGCTACACCTATGGAGTGCGCTCCTACGGTCAGGTGCTGCGCTCCAGCGCGGAGGGCACCGGCGCCGCCATGCTCGCCATCAGCGGCTCGGTGGACACGCCCAACACCGGCCCGGCCCTCGACGACCTGTGGACGGTGCTGCGCAAGCTTGCCGCCGAGGGGCTCAACGACGCCGAGCGCGAGACCGCCGTGCAGAACCTGGTGGGCGTGGCCCCGCTGAAGTACGAGACGGCTGCCGCCGTCGCCGGGACGCTGGCCGACCAGGTCGAGCAGCACCTCCCGGACGACTTCCAGGCGCAGTTGTACGCGCGCCTGGCCGACACCGGCACCGTGGAGGCCACGGCCGCGGTCGTCAGCGCCTTCCCGGTGGACCGTCTGGTGACGGTCCTCGTCGGGGACGCGGCGCAGATCGAGGAGCCCGTCAAGGCCCTCGGAATCGGTGAAGTCACCGTCGTGGCGGGCTGATTGAGCCGTCCGCCGAGAACGGGCGGACGGGCCGGGTGAGGACCCCGGTGGCCGAGTGGCCACCGGGGTCCCCCCTTATGCCCGATTTGTTGGGGAGGTTGCCTGTCTGTCATGTGGCGTGCGCAACAAAAAGTCGTGTCTGTTTGGTGATTGAAAGATCAGCCGTCTAGCGTCAGTCCGGCTGTCCGTCACCACCCGTCGCAGCCGCGGCACCGGACAGTCATCGCCGAGTCCCCAACTGGCGCGAGCCAGGGGAGCCGGGGACCCACTCAGTCCCTGGGGTGAATCGGACGCCTCCGTTCCGCGGAGGGGCCCGTAGGAGACCTTCCAGCTCCGAACCCGTCAGCTAACCCGGTAGGCGAGATGGAAGGAAAGGAACCGCCTCTCCATGGCGTTCACCCGTGCCACCGGGAAGCACCGTCGGCCCAGCGCCGTGTCGCGCAAGAGCGCGAACATAGCGGGCATCGCCACCCTCGCCACCGCCGGAGTCGTGGGCACCCTCGCCTCCCCGGCCATGGCCGCCGACAGCTCGGCGCCCGCCGCCGCCTCGGTCGAGGACACCGGCATCACCCAGGCCATCGTGATCGGTGACTCCCTCGCCGACCGGATCGACGCCCAGGCCGCCGCCCAGAAGCACGCCGCCGACAAGGCCCGCGCCGCCGCCGAGGCGAAGCGCAAGGCCGAGGCGAGGGCCAAGGAGGAGCGCGCGGCCAAGGAGCGCGCCGCCCGCGAGGCCGAGCGCAAGCGCCTCAACTCCTTCGTCGCCCCGATCGAGGGCAGTTACGTCTCCACCGGCTACAAGACCGGCGGCTCGATCTGGTCCTCCGGCAGCCACACCGGCATCGACTTCCACGCGGGCGAGGGCACCCCGGTGCACGCGGTCGGCCTGGGCACCGTCGTCGAGGCGGGCTGGGGCGGCGCCTACGGCAACAACATCGTGATCCGGATGAACGACGGCACGTACACGCAGTACGGCCACCTCTCCTCCATCGGGGTGTACGTCGGCCAGCGCGTCGAGCCGGGCCAGCAGATCGCCCTCTCCGGCAACACCGGCAACACCACCGGCCCGCACCTCCACTTCGAGGCCCGCACGGCCCCGACGTACGGCTCGGACATCGACCCGATCGCGTACCTGCGCTCGCACGGCGTCAACGTCTGACCCGGCCGTCCCCGCACCGAACCGCAAGCCCCCGCCGCGCCGCGCCGGGGGCTTCGGCATGCCGTCCGGCGCGCGTACCCCGCCTGTGGCCAAAAGATATGCATTGCATACGGCACGTCACCGGGAATTAACAGGCGCTGGAATAGAGTCGCCGAACAGGCGTCGATCGACCGCGTTTCGCGGGGATTAAGGCGGAGGTTCGGTCATGCGCATTCCCGCGCAATCGGTATGCACGGCAATCCGCGACGACATCGTCGCGGGACTCTTCGCGCGCGGCAGCCGGCTCACCGAGGAAGTGCTCGCACGGCGGTACGGGGTCTCCCGTGTCCCGGTCCGCGAGGCGCTGCGCACGCTGGAGTCCGAGGGGTTCGTCACCACGCGCCGGCACGCCGGGGCCTGTGTCGCCGAGCCGACCGAGCAGGAGGCGGCCGACCTGCTCGAACTGCGCGCCATGCTGGAGCCGCTGGCCGCCTCGCGGGCCGCCGCCCGGCGCACCGAGGCCCATCTGAAGGTGCTGCGCGGACTGGTCAGACTCGGCCAGGACCGGGTCCGGCGGGCCCAGGGCGAGGATCTGCGCTCCCTGGACATCTGGTTCCACGAGACGCTCGCCCAGGCCTCCGGCAGCCCCGGCCTCATCGCGCTGCTCACCCAGCTGCGGCACAAGATCGCCTGGATGTACGTGGTGGAGCGGCCAGCGCTGCCCGCCGAGTGCTGGGCGGAGCACGGGGCGATCGTGGACGCGCTGGCACGCGGCGACGCCGAGCGGGCCAGGTCGCTGGCCGCCCGCCACGCCGAGCGCGCGTTTTCCGCCTATCGGCTGCGGCATCCCGCGGACGTGAGGATCCCGCAACATGCCGTAAACACCGCGAGCGTCCGTGCTTAACAGGGTCGCCGTATACAAAGGAGTGATTCGGCGGGGCACTTTCGCGCTGCCCGAAATCACCCCCGAATGCGGGCGCGGGGGCGGCGGGTCCGCGTTGGCGGACGCATAAGCCGGCACGTACCCGGGGGAAAAGGAAAGGAGCCGCGGACCCGGAATTCGGGGTCCGCGGCTCCGATCGCGAAGTGCGGTGGCGCGAAGTGCGGTGACGCGGCGCTCCGGGGCCGTGGTCCGGCCGGCCGGGTGCGGTCAGCCGTCAGACGGTCTCGGGAAGCTCCTCAAGACCTTCCTCGACCAGCTTGGCCAGACGGTCCAGGGCCGCCTCGGCGCCCTCCGCCTCGGAGGCCAGCACGATCTCCTCGCCGCCCTGCGCGCCCAGGCCGAGCACCGCGAGCATGGAGGCGGCGTTGACCGGGTTGCCGTCGGCCTTGGCGATCGTCACGGGGACGCCGGAGGCCGTGGCGGCGCGGACGAAGAGGGAAGCGGGGCGGGCGTGCAGGCCCTCGGCCCAGCCGACATTGACGCGGCGCTCAGCCATGGTGATGCCCTTCGAGATCTCTCACGGTTGTCTAGACCAGTCTCTCATGTCGTGTGCGGTGCTCGTGCCGACGTCGGTGCCCGGGTCCGGCGGCCCCTCGGCCCTGGCCACCCTCTCCACCCTGCCCCCTACCTTGACCCGACCCAACCGGCCCCGCGACCCGTAGGCTGCCGGTATGCAGGCTCCGCAGGAGAAGACGCAGGACCCCGCGTACCCGGCCCACTGGGAGGCCGACGTCGTGCTGCGCGACGGGGGGACCGCGCGGATCAGGCCCATCACGACCGACGACGCGGAGCGGCTCGTCTCGTTCTACGAGCAGGTCTCGGACGAGTCCAAGTACTACCGCTTCTTCGCGCCCTACCCCCGGCTCTCGGCCAAGGACGTGCACCGCTTCACCCATCACGACTACGTGGACCGGGTGGGACTCGCGGCGACGGTGGGCGGCGAGTTCATCGCGACCGTCCGCTACGACCGGATCAACGCCCAGGGGCGGCCCGCCTCGGCGCCGGCCGACGAGGCCGAGGTGGCGTTCCTGGTCCAGGACGCCCACCAGGGGCGCGGCGTCGCCTCCGCGCTGCTCGAACACATCGCGGAGGTCGCCCGCGAGCGGGGGATCAGGCGGTTCGCGGCGGAGGTGCTGCCCGCCAACAACAAGATGATCAAAGTCTTCACGGACGCGGGCTACCAGCAGAAGCGTTCTTTCGAGGACGGCTCGGTCCATCTCACGCTCGATCTGGAGCCCACCGCCGAGTCACTGGCCGTACAGCGCGCGCGTGAGCAGCGCGCCGAGGCCCGCTCGGTGCAGCGGCTGCTCGCCCCCGGCTCGGTGGCCGTGATCGGCGCCGGCCGCGCACCGGGCGGAGTGGGACGCACGGTGCTGCGCAACCTCCTCGGCGCGGGCTTCACCGGACAGGTGTACGCGGTCAACCGGGCCCTGCCGGAAGGCGGTTCCGTGATCGACGGCGTCCGCGCGGTCCGCTCCCTCGGCGAGATCGGGGAGCCGGTCGACCTCGCGGTCGTCGCGGTCCCGGCCGAACGGGTGCCGGAGGCGGTCGCGGAGTGCGGCGAGCACGGGGTGCAGGGACTGGTCGTCCTGTCCGCCGGGTACGCCGAGAGCGGCGCCGCCGGACGCGAGCGCCAGCGCGAACTGCTGCGGCAGGTGCGGTCGTACGGGATGCGGCTGATCGGGCCGAACGCGTTCGGCGTCATCAACACCGCGCCCGGGACGCGCCTGAACGCCTCCCTCGCGCCCGAGCCGCCCCGGCGGGGCCGGATCGGCCTGTTCACCCAGTCGGGCGCGATCGGTATCGCGCTCCTGTCGGGACTGCACCGGCGGGGCGCGGGCCTGTCGGCGTTCATCTCGTCCGGCAACCGGGCGGACGTCTCGGGCAACGACATCCTTCAGTACTGGTACGAGGACGCGGACACGGACGTCGTCCTGCTGTACCTCGAATCCATCGGCAACCCGCGGAAGTTCACCCGGCTCGCGCGGCGGACGGCGGCGGTGAAGCCGGTGGTCGCGGTGAAGGGCGCCCGCCACAGCGGTTCCACCCCGCCCGGGCACGCGGTCCCGGTGACCCGGGTGCCGGACGCGGCGGTCTCGGCGCTGCTGCGCCAGGCGGGCGTGGTCCGGGTGGACACGGTGACCGAGCTGGTCGACGCGGGCGTGCTCCTCGCGGGCCAGCCGCTCCCGGCGGGGCCGCGCGTCGCCATCCTCGGCAACTCGGAGTCCCTCGGCCTCCTTACGTACGACGCCTGCCTCACGGAGGGCCTGCGCCCCCACCCCCCGGTCGACCTGACGACGGCGGCCACCCCCGAGGACTTCCGCGACGCGCTGGCCCGGGCCCTGGCGGACGAGTTCTGCGACGCCGTGGTGGTCACCGCGATCCCCTGGATGGGCGAGCCCGGCTACCCCGACGAGGCCCTGGCCACGGCCCTCCACCAGGCCACGACGACGGCCCCCACGAAGCCGGTGGCGGTGGTGCACGTGGAGCTGGGAGGCCTGGCGGAGGCCCTGGCAAGCGCGGCAAGCACGGCCCGCCGCACGCCGCCACCCCCGCGCGTCCAGCCAACAGCCCCGGTCCACAC
>NZ_JBJHPC010000445.1:0-5963 GCF_045257485.1 Streptomyces sp. YS-3
CCGCCCCGGACACCCGCTTCCGGCCGCCGCCATCCCGACGCCGCCCGTGGCACTCTTGTGACCGCGAACCCCCTGGTGTATGTCCCGCCTGGCGAGGAAAGATCCTCCCAGAGCACTAGGGTGATTGTTTTGCTTTCCCATTACCCTTGACAACAAGGTCGCACACGGCGGCCATGGAGGAGTGAGATGAGGAGCAGCAACCCGGTCTTCTCGCGACGGGGGTTCAGCCGCGACAACGGCTACGCCGGCTTCAACACCGCGCCGCAGGCCGGGGGCAACCCGTACGCGCAGGCACCGACGGCCCCGCACGGCACCAACCCGTACGCGACGAATCCCTACGCCCAGCAGGACACGCAGTACGGCGCCCCCCAGGCCCCGGCCGGCGGCAACGTGATGACGATGGACGACGTCGTCTCGCGCACCGCGATCACGCTGGGCACCGTGGCCATCGCCGCGGTGCTCGCCTGGACGCTGCTGCCGGTCTCGTCGACCAGCTACGGCCTGGCGTTCGGCTCGGCTCTGGTGGCGTTCGTGCTCGCCATGATCCAGTCGTTCAAGGCGAAGCCCGTCCCCGCGCTGATCATCGGTTACGCGGCTTTCGAGGGCGTCTTCCTCGGCGTGATCAGTGAGATGTACAACGAGCGCTGGTCCGGCGCGCCCTTCCAGGCGGTCCTGGGCACGCTGGCGGTGTCCGGCGCCACCCTGTTCGCGTACAAGCAGCGCTGGGTGCGCGTCACCGCGCGCTACGCGCGCATCGGTATGACCATCGCCATCGCCTTCGTCCTGGTGACGATGGTGAACCTGCTGGTGGTGGCCTTCGGCGGGGCGGACGGCGGCGGCCTGCGCAGCTTCGGCCCGCTCGGCTTCGCGGTCGGCGTGCTCGCCATCCTGATCGGCTGCTTCTTCCTGACGCTGGACTTCAAGCAGATCGAGGACGGCATCACCTACGGCGCCCCGCGCGAGGAGTCGTGGCTGGCCGCCTTCGGTCTGACCATGTCGCTCGTCTGGATCTACCTGGAGATGCTGCGTCTGGTGGCGATCCTCCAGGGCGACGACTGACGCCCGCACCGCACCGAGCAGGGGCCCGTCCGGCAGCAGCCGGGCGGGCCCCCGCGCGTTCCGCCCGCGGCGCCCGGACGGCACTGCGCCCCGCCGGGGGTTGCGGCGGGGCGGAGCACAGGGGGTTCCTTCCTAGGTCAGGCGGCGTGCGGCCCGCCTCAGGTCGTACTCGTGGATGATCGCCTTGGCGTGTCCGTACGCGAGGTCGTGCTCGCTGCGGAGCCAGCTGACCTTCTCCTCGAACCTCACGAGGGAGGGGCCTTCATCGACGGTGCGGAGCCAGTCGGAGACTTCACGACCGGTGCAGTGGGGGATGCGGGAGAGCAGGTTGCGATGGGTTTCTTCGGAGAAGAGTTGGGACATCGGCGCCTCCGGACGCATTGCCTGGGGGTCCCCTGTTCGGGCGGGGCCGGAACGCGGGGGATGGTCCTTCCCGTCACCGTGCCTGAGCGTGGGCGTATTGGCAACAGTCCCGGGACGGCGCGTAGGGTCGCGGCGTGCTTGATGTGACCCCGCTCCTCGCCGCCGTGGACCGCTTCGCCGACCGTCTGCGCGCCGCGCCCGAGAGCCGTCTGCGCCGTGGCGCGGCGGCCGAAGGACTCGCCCTGGCCAGGGAGTTGTCGGCCCGCGCCCAGCGCGCCGAGACCCCCGGCGCCGAGCCCCGCGTGATGCCGGACGCGGGGGCGTTCGCGGTCGCCGACCAGGTGTCGGTGGCGGGCCGCGACATGGCCGAGGCCCTGCGCACGGGCGCGGCCCCGGCCGAGGGGCTGGCGGAGGCGGTGGGGCTGGTGGAGGCGGCGGCGCGGCGGGCGTTCGGCTAGGCGTTCGGCCCCGCGCCGTGGTCCGGCGCCCCGTTCACGCGCCGCGCGGCCAGCTCGTACGTCGTCTCCCCGTGCACCGGTACTCGACATCAGCCATGGTCGTCAGCTCCGTTCCCCGACCGGTCTCTCCTGCCTCTACGCAACCGCATGAGCACGCAGAGCGGTACCGTGGGAGGACGGTCGGAGCATGAAAGCCATGAACGCCACGCGCGCCAACGGGAGTTGAGGCATGGCCAACCGGACACGTACCCCCAACGAGGGCCTGGACCGTCTGCTGGAGCAGGCCGCGTGGTCCCGCTCCCAGCTCGCGTCGGCCGTCAACCGCTTGGGCGCGGAGGCCGGGCTGGAGCTCCGCTACGACCAGTCGGCCGTGTCCCACTGGGTCGGCGGGACCGTTCCCCGGCCGAAGGTCAGACGGCTGATCGTCGAGGCCTTCTCCCGCAGGCTCCGCCGCACCGTGACCCTCGCGGAGGCGGGCCTGCCGCCCGCTCCGGCCGACCAGGCGCCACCGGGCGTCGGCACCGTCGAGGAGATCGTCGATCTGGGCAGGGCCGACATGGACCCGTCCCGCCGGGGCGTCGTCACCGCGGCCGGGCTCTTCTCCGCCGCCCTGGCGGTGCCGCTGTTCTCCGAGAGCGCCCGGGCCGCGGAGGCGGCGCCCGTGTCGCCGGGCAAGCAGACCGTCCGGATCGGCGCCGGGCAGGTCGAGTCGGTGCGCAGGATGACGGACAAGATCGCGGACATCCTCGACGAGCTCGGGGGCGGACACGCGCGGCCCATGGCCGCCGCCTTCCTCGTCAACACGGTGGTCCCGTGGCTCCGCGCCGAGGCCGCCGAGCCGGTCAGGAAGGACATGTGGGCGGCGGCTGCGGACCTGGTCTACCTCACCGGCTGGATGGCGATGTACGAGCGGGCGCACGGCACGGCACAGACGTACTACCTCAAGGCGCTGAAGCTGGCCGGACGGGCCGAGGACCACGTGACGTACTGCCGCACGCTGCGCGGCATGAGCCTTCAGGCGTCGAACCTCGGCCACGGCCCCCTGGCGCTGAAGCTGGCCGACTCCGCCGCCGAGGCGGCGCCGCAGGCGGGCCCCCGGCTCCTGGCGTTCCTCACCGGGCAGCAGGCGCACGCGACAGCCATGGTGGGCGACCACCGGCGGGCGCGGAGCCTGCTGGCGGCGACGGAGTCCGCGCTGATGAAGGCGGACAACCGGCGGGAGGCGATCGGCGGGTACGACCAGTCCGCGTACGCCTTCCACGTCTCCCACGTGCTGTACGAGGCGAAGGACCTCCCCGGCTCCATCAGCGCCCTGGAGCAGGCCCTCGGGGCGCAACCGGCCAACGAGCGGCAGGGCAGGGTCCACTTCAACGCCGTGCTCGCGCAGCGCCGGCTGGAGTACGGGCACCTGGACGCGGCGTGCGACGCGTGGGCGCGCTTCCTGGAGGACTACGAACACGTCTCGTCCGCCCGGGGCGACGAGCACTTCGACACGATGCGGCTGCGGCTGCGGCCGTACCGGAACGCCCGCGCCGTGCGGCAGCTCGCGCCCCGCGTCGCCGAGGTCGCCGCGCTGAAGGGGTAGCCCGGCAGCGCCGGACCTACAGCGACGCGATGACCCGGTCCGCCAGGATGTACACGCTCTCCTCGCCGCACGAGAACGTCAGCGCGTACGCCCCCGAGATGCCCGAGCCGCCCAGCAGCACCGGGGCCTCGCCCTCGCGCAGGGCCTCGGCCAGGCGTTCGGAGGTCTCGCGGTGGCCGGGGGTCATGCACAGCGTGGTGCCGTCGGCGAAGACGTAGACGTCGAGGGTGCCCAGCGGGCCCGGGCGCACGTCCGCCAGTGCCGTGCGGGCCTCCGCCAGCTCCTCCAGGCGCGCGACCGTGGACTCGTGGTCGGCCACGACCGACGTCTGGACCGGGACGAAGTCGGGGTGCGAGGGATGGCGGCGGCGGGCCGCGGCCAGCTCGGGGGAGTCCTCGGGGAACTCCTCGTACGGCTCCGGGGACAGCTCCACGCCCTCCAGACCGACGAAGTCGGCCTGCCGGGGGAGGAACAGGGAGGCGTCCTCCCCGAGGCCCGCGAGGCCGCCCAGGAGCGACGGGGCGTCCGCCGCGTCGCGCGCCTCCTGCGCGGCCCAGAACGCCCGCGCCTCGGCGAGCTCGCGCTCACGCTCCTCGGCCAGCGCCTCGACGACGGCCGCGCGTATCTCGGCGACGGCGGTCTCGCCGCCGCGCGCCTGGTGGGGCACGGTGGCGGCCGGACCGGCGTTCGTGGCCGCGAGGTCGGCGCGCAGCGCCACGACCTGTCTGCGCAGCCCGTGGGCGGCGTGCAGGGCAGCGGCGCCCACGGCCGTGGCGGCGGCCGTGGTCAGCAGCAGGGCAAGAGACATGGCGCTCACTGACTTACTCCCGGATTCAAACGATTCCCCGACTTCCTACATCAGCTTGTCGGGTACCCGCTCCCCGTGTCAGTGCATTACGTCACGAATTGGACAGGTCTTTGTGCCTGGGGTTTACCCCCGTGACCCCGGTGACCTGCGGGAATGCCTCTCCCACGGGACGTACGTCACATCCTGGGGGAGATTCGGTCACGAACCGGCCGCGGTGCCGGGCGAAGCGGTCCCCGGGGCGCTGCCGCCGCCCGGGCATCCGCGATGCCCGGGCAGCAGCGTAGGGCTTCCTCGGCCCGGCCGCGCGCCGACGCGGGCGCGTTCCGCGTCCGCGTCGGCCTCCGGTCAGCTCAGCCGCTCGATGACCATGGCCATGCCCTGGCCGCCGCCCACGCACATCGTCTCCAGGCCGAACTGCTTGTCGTGGAACTGGAGGGAGTTGATGAGCGTGCCGGTGATACGGGCGCCGGTCATGCCGAAGGGGTGGCCGACGGCGATGGCGCCGCCGTTGACGTTCAGCTTGTCGAGCGGGATGCCCAGGTCGCGGTAGGACGGGATGACCTGGGCGGCGAAGGCCTCGTTGATCTCGAAGAGGTCGATGTCGTCGACGGTGAGGCCGGCGCGCTTGAGGGCCTGCCGGGAGGCCTCGACCGGGCCGAGGCCCATGATCTCGGGCGAGAGGCCGGTCACGCCGGTGGAGACGATCCGCGCCAGCGGGGTCAGGCCGAGCTCGCGGGCCTTGGTGTCGCTCATGATGACGAGGGCCGCGGCGCCGTCGTTGAGCGGGCAGCAGTTGCCGGCGGTGACCATGCCGTCGGGGCGGAAGACGGGCTTGAGGCCCTGGACGCCCTCCACGGTGACGCCGGCGCGCGGGCCGTCGTCCTTGCTGACGACGGTGCCGTCCGGGGTGGTGACCGGGGTGATCTCCCGCTCCCAGAAGCCGTTCTTGATGGCTTCCTCGGCGAGGTTCTGCGACCGGACGCCGAACTCGTCCATGTCCGCGCGGGTGACGCCCTTGGCGCGCGCCAGGTTCTCGGCGGTCTGGCCCATCGCGATGTACGCGTCCGGGACCAGGCCGTCCTCGCGGGGGTCGTGCCAGGAGGCGCCGGCCGACTCGGCGGCGGCCGCGGTACGGGCCTCGGCCTCGGCGAAGAACGGGTTGTGGGTGTCGGGCATCCCGTCGGAGGAGCCCTTCACCGACCGCGACACCATCTCGACACCGGCCGAGATGAAGACGTCGCCCTCGCCCGCCTTGATGGCGTGCAGCGCCATCCGGGAGGTCTGGAGCGAGGAGGAGCAGTAGCGGGTGATGGTGCAGCCCGGCAGGTGGTCCATGCCCATCTGCACGGCCACGATCCGGCCCAGGTTGTGGCCCTGCTCGCCGCCGGGCAGGCCGCAGCCGAGCATCAGGTCGTCGATGTCGCGCGGGTCGAGCTCGGGGATCTTGGCGAGCGCGGCCTGGATGATGGTGGCGGTGAGGTCGTCCGGCCGCAGATCCTTGAGCGAGCCCTTGAAGGCGCGGCCGATGGGGGAACGAGCGGTCGAGACGATCACGGCTTCGGGCATCACGGCTCCAGAGGCTAAGCGGGCGGGCTCCCTCGGAAGTTACCCGTACGTACGGAGTTGGTCATCGGTCGGCGCGTGTGACACGGGCCTCTTTTCTAAGCGGGCGCTCAGCGTGGGTGGGGGG
>NZ_JBJHPC010000446.1:0-5962 GCF_045257485.1 Streptomyces sp. YS-3
ACCCCCATCTCCCCGCCCTGACCTGCGTATTCACCCCGAACGACGAATATTTGGCCGACCGGTTCCGGCCACATCCGTCAGTCACACAATTTGCCGGGCCTGTGGACAAACACCGGCGTCCGTTGCCTCATGGGATGGTGAAGGCTGCGATCAATCGGGGGTCGAGCCCCGAACCACCGCCCGGCACGCGCATTCTCGTCGTCGGCGGCGGCTACGTCGGGATGTACACGGCGCTGCGTCTCCAGCGTGAGCTCAGAGCGCAGTTGCGCGACGGCCGGGTGCGTATCACCGTGGTCGCCCCGGACCCGTACATGACGTACCAGCCGTTCCTGCCGGAGGCCGCCGCCGGGTCCATCTCGCCCCGCCATGTCGTGGTGCCGCTGCGCCGCGTCCTGGACCGCTGCCACATCGTCATCGGCGAGGCCAGAAGCATCGACCACGCCGCGCGCACCGCCACCGTCACCACCCTCGCCACCGAGGAGGAGGGCAGCGGGCCGGTCGAGATCGGCTACGACGAGCTGGTCCTGGCGCCCGGCTCCATCTCCCGCACCCTCCCGGTCCCGGGCCTGGCCGACTACGCCATCGGCTTCAAGACCGTCGAAGAAGCGATCGGCCTGCGCAACCACGTCATCGAGCAGATGGACATCGCCTCCTCCACCCGCGACCCGGCCGTCCGCGACGCCGCCCTCACCTTCGTGTTCGTGGGCGGCGGCTACGCGGGCGTGGAGGCGCTCGCCGAGCTGGAGGACATGGCCCGCTACACCGCGCGGTACTACCACAACATCAAGCCCGAGGACCTGAAGTGGATCCTCGTGGAGGCCAGCGACCGCATCCTGCCCGAGGTCGGCGAGGAGATGGGCCGGTACGCCATCCGGGAGCTGCGGGGCCGCAACATCGACGTACGGCTGGAGACCCGTCTCGACTCCTGCGAGAACCGGGTCGCCGTCCTCAGCGACGGCTCCCGCTTCCCCACCCGTACGGTCGTGTGGACCGCCGGCGTCAAGCCCGCGCCGCTGCTCGCCGCCACCGATCTGCCGCTCAACGAGCGCGGTCGCCTCAAGTGCACCGCCGAGCTCCAGGTGGAGGGCGCCGAGCACGCCTGGGCGGCCGGGGACGCCGCCGCCGTGCCGGACGTCACCGCCGAGGAGAAGGACAAGGAGTGCGCGCCCAACGCGCAGCACGCGGTGCGCCAGGCCAGGACGCTCGCCGAAAACGTCGCCGCGTCCTTGGAAGGACGCCCTCTGAGCGAGTACGCGCACAAGTACGTGGGCTCGGTGGCCTCGCTCGGTCTGCACAAGGGCGTCGCCCATGTCTACGGCCGGAAGCTCAAGGGCTACCCGGCCTGGTTCATGCACCGCGCCTACCATCTGAGCCGGGTGCCGACCTTCAACCGCAAGGCGCGCGTGCTCGCCGAGTGGACGCTCGCGGGCCTGTTCAAACGCGAGATCGTCTCGCTCGGCTCGCTGGAGCATCCGCGCGCGGAGTTCGCCCTCGCGGCGGGCGGCGGGCCGGCCAAACCCGGCCCCGGGCCCGGCCCCGGACCGGGACACGGACCGAAGCCCCACGAGCCCGGCGGCAAGGAGAACTGACGGTTGTCAGTGCCGTCCGTCACACTGGACGTGTGACCATAGGTGGGCCCACACCTGCACAGAGTGACCCAGCAGCCAGCGACACATGAGGCCAAGAGATCCGTGAACTTCACGCGTTGGAGCGCCCGGCTCCCCGGTACGCAGCGCCGCGCCGCCGCACGGACCGACCGGGGCTCCGTGCCCGCCGCGCGCGGTGAGTCCGGGCCGGGGACCGACACCTGGCTGGACGGGGACGAGGCGGACCACCCCGCCCCCGTCCTGGAAGAGCTGTCGGTGCGCCGGCTCCTCGCCCAGATCCCGGCCCTCGCCGCTCTGGTCTACGGACCGGAGCACCGCGTGGCGTTCGTCAACGACGCGTACGCCGCCACCTTCGGCCCCCGCCCCCTGGGCGTGCCCGCCGCCAGGGCGCTGCCCGAGCTGGACGAGCTGGGTCTGCTGCCCCTGATGGACCAGGTCCTGCGCAGCGGCAAGCCGCGTACGGTCAAGTCCCGCAAGGCCCAGGGCGGCGGGTCGTACACGGTCACCTGCACCCCGGTCGACATCCCCGCGCACGGGGACGGAGGCGGCGGGGTGCTCGTCTTCGCCGCCGACGTCACCGACCACGCCGAGGCCGCCGAACGGCTGCGCGCCAGCGAGCGCCGCCACCGCGAGACGGCAGTGACGCTCCAGCGCTCCCTGCTCCCGCAGGAGCTGGAGCAGCCCGACGACCTGCGCGTCGCCTGTACGTACCAGCCGGGCGGCACGGACGCGGCGGTCGGCGGCGACTGGTACGACGTGATCACCCTGGGCGCCGGGCGCACCGCGCTGGTGATCGGGGACGTGATGGGGCGCGGGGTGCGCGCGGCGGCCGTGATGGGCCAGCTCCGCACGGCGGTGCGGGCGTACGCGCGCCTGGACCTGCCCCCGCACGAGGTGCTCCAGCTGCTCGACGGCCTGGCCGCCGAGATCGACGCCAGCCAGATCGCCACCTGCGTCTACGCGGTCCACGACCCCAACGAGGGCCGCCTGGAGTACGCGTCGGCGGGCCATCTGCCCCTCCTCGTACGCCACGCGGACGGCAGCGTGCACCGCGCGGCGGACCCGACCGGCCCTCCACTGGGCACCGGCGGCTGGGTGCACACCTCGGGCACCATCGACCTGCCGCCCGGCGCGACCGCCGTCCTCTATACGGACGGTCTGGTCGAGCGCAGGGGGGAGGACATCGACGAGGGCGTCGCCGCCCTGGAGCGCGCGCTGTCCGGCGCTGTCGGCACCCCGCAGGTCGTCTGCGACCGGCTGATCCGCTCGCTCGGGGTGACCGCCGAGCACGACGACGACGTGGCGGTGCTGGTCCTCCAGCACCCGGCGCGCACCGGCCCGGACGCCGAGCTGTTCCACAACGCGGCGCTCGACCTGCTCGGCGGCATCGAAGCCGCGCCACGCGCGCGTGCCTTCGCGTCCGGGGTCCTGGCCTCCTGGCGCTTCCCGGTGGAGCTGCGCGACCTGGGCGTCCTGGCGGCGAGCGAGCTGGTGGCGAACTCGCTCCAGCACGGCACCCCGCCGATGCGGCTGCGCCTGCGCCGCACCGACCGCCGACTGATCATCGAGGTGACGGACGGCGACGACCATCTGCCGCGCCGCCGCCGCGCCGAGCCCGGGGACGAGTCGGGACGAGGCATCTCGATCATCGCGACGATCGCCTCGTCCTGGGGCTCGCGCCGCACTCCGGGCGGCGGCAAGGCGGTGTGGTGCGAATTCGCCCTGCCGGACTGAGGCCGGCGGGGCGGCTCAGGCCGCCGCGCCGACCTGCTCGCTCCTGTGCACCGCGACCACCCGAGAGGGGGCAGCGAGCGCCGGCTGGTCCTGCGCGGGCGTCAGCCGCCGGCCGAGCCGCAGCGCCAGCACGCTGATCCCGAGCGAGAACAGGATGAACGTCACGATGTACGGGCCGTGCAGCGTGGCACCCATGGGCCCGCCCACGAACGGACCGAGCGCCAGCGCCATCTGCTTGACCAGCGCGAACGCCGAGTTGTACTGACCGACCATCGCCTCCGGCGCCAGATCGGCGACCAGCGGAGCCACGGTCGGCGACAGCATCGCCTCACCGAGCCCGAAGAGCCCGTACGTGGAGACGAAGGCGGCGGTCGCCATGGTCTGGCTGCCGTGGCCGAGCCCCGCGTACCCGGCGAAGAGCCAGGCCACGGTCCAGATGAGCCCCACGGACGCGATGACGCGGCTGCGGCGGCGGCGCTCGACGAAGCGCAGCACCAGGAACTGGGCGACCACGATGACGGCGGTGTTGGCGGCGAGCGCGAAGCCCAGGGCCGACGGGTCGATCCCGGCGGCCTCGGTGCCGTACGCCGCGAGCCCCGACTCGAACTGCCCGTAGCAGGCGAAGAACAGCACGAACCCGAGGACGCAGAGCTGGAGCATGGCGCGGTCCGCGAGCACGGCCTTCAGCCCGCCGCCGCCCTGGGCGCGCTTGGGACGGGCGTCCGCGATGGCCGCGTTGCGCGGCAGCTTCACGGAGAGCGCGATCGCGGCGAGGACCAGGAACATCCCGGCCTCGATGGCGAAGAGCAGGGTGAAGGACGCCGGACGGCTCTCGTCGACGATCTGGCCGCCGAAGAGCCCGCCGATGCCGAGCCCGAGGTTCTGCAGGAAGAACTGCATGGCGAAGGCACGGGTACGGGAGGTGGGCCCCGAGGACCACACGATCATGGTGGCGAGCGCCGGCTGCATGACCGCGGTGCCCGCGCCGAGCAGCGCGGCGGAGCCGAGGACGGCGGGAAGGCTGTTCGCGAGCCCCAGGGACAGCGCGCCCACAGCGGCCGTCACGGCGGCGCCGACCAGGACGGGCAGGGGACCGCGCCGGTCGATGACCCGGCCGGTGAAGAGCAGCGCCACGAGCGCGGCCAGGGCGAAGACGCCGAGAACGATCCCGGCCCAGAAGGAGCCGAGCCCTCGCACCGTCGCCACGTAGAGGTACAGATACGGAACGGTGAACCCGAGTCCGAACGCGCTCAGCGCGTTCCCCGCCTGGATCCGGCGCATCGCCGCGCCCATCACCTTGGTCACACTCACCACCTTGAGATCTCGAAGTGGAAGTACTCGAACCTGAAGGTCTCAGGTGCGAAGACTTCAACACTAAAGTTAGAACCTCAACAATACACACTCAAGGACTTAGATGCCAACGCGTCCCGTGCGATACTCGCGGCATGGCTGAGACCACCGAGCGCGGCGGGCCCACCGGCCCAGCCGGCCCCGAGGAGCCGACCCTCGACGAGCAGATCGCGGCGTACCAGCGCGAGTTCCGCGACCTCGACCCCCAGGTGGAGAAGGTCGTCTCCGCCCTGGGGCGGCTGAACCGGCGCATGAACGTGGCGTACGGACGCCAGGTCGCCGCGCTGGGCATCAGCAACGCCGAGTGGGAGGTCCTGAAGACCCTCGTCCTCGCGGGCAAGCCGTACCGGCTGGGCCCGGGCGAGCTGGCCAAGCGCCTCGGCCTCACCCCCGCCGCGATGACCCACCGCATCGACCGCATGGCGGGCGAGGGCCTGGTCACCCGCGACCGCGACGAGAGCAACCGGGTGCGGGTCATCGTCGAGCTGACCGACGAGGGGCGCACGAAGTGGCTGGAGGCCATGCAGATGGCCACCGACTTCGAGGAGGACCTGCTCCAGGACCTCACCCCCGACGAGCGCGGGGCACTGGGCGAGATGCTCATCCGCCTGCTGCGCCGGGTGGAGCACGCCCAGCCGGACGCGGGCGGACGCCTCACCGACCTGGACTGAGGCCGGACTTGAGGGGGGTTGACACCGCCTTCCCCCGCGCGTAAGGTTCTTCGAGTTGTCACGGAGCCGGAACGGTTCTGCGACAGCCGTCCGCCGCAGATCCGCGGCAACCCAACTCCGCACGACCTCCCGATCGGGATGAATTTCGGCATGCCGAATTCTTTTCGAAGGGGGCTGGACGGATCGGATGGAACGGCCGGGCCCGATTAGGAGCCGACCGGGGAATCCGCTAGGGTTTGAGACGTCGGAACGGCCCAACAGCCGGGAAGACAAACCGACTTGACCCGGGAGACCGGAAATCAGGCCCGAAAGGATCTGATAGAGTCGGAACCGCCGGAAAGCCGAAAGGCCGGAAAGCGAATCCCGCCGACAGGGAATCGGACACGAAAGAGTCTGATAGAGTCGGAAACGAAGGAAGCGCCCGGAGGGCCCGGAAACGGGAACGAAGGAAGCGTCCGTACCTTGAGAACTCAACAGCGTGCCAAAAGTCAACGCCAGATTGACAACCCCGGCCTGCCAGTGATGGTGGGTTGGAGGTTCCTTTGAAAAGTCCTGCCGGCCCTTGTGGCGGGTAGGCAACAACACAGCGAGGACGCTGAG
>NZ_JBJHPC010000447.1:0-5958 GCF_045257485.1 Streptomyces sp. YS-3
ACCCGGAGGTGTTCGCGTACGCGTGCGTACAGCTCGTCGGCGGACTCCTTCTGTGTGTGCTCGGCGCGCAGCCTGTCCATGTCGGCGGGCGCGGGGGTGGCGGCGGGATGGTGGGACAGGCGGGCGGTAGCGTGCACAGTCCTGCTGCTGGCGTCGGCGCCGGGCACACTCAGCTCCCATAGGGCGCTGTCGGCTCCGGTGGTGGTGGCGTGCGCGGTCACCGTGACGGGTTCGGTCAGCGGCAGGACGTTGCGCAGTTCGAGGTCCTGCACGCACACGGCGGACGGTGGGGCCGCGAACAGGTCGGTGGCGGCGGCCAGGGCCATCTCGCACATGGCGGTGGCGGGCAGCACGGCGGTGCCGTCCACACGGTGATCCTCCAGCCACGGCAGGTCAGCGGTGTCCAGGACGTTCTGCCAGTAATGGGTGCCGTCCTGCCCCGGGTCGGCCAGATACGGGCCGGTCAGCGGGTGCACCCTGGGCGGGGTGAGGCGCGCGATCTCATAGTGCTCGCGCTCCCAGGAGGTGGGGGGCACGTCGGCCAGCTCACCGTGCGGATACAGGCGCTCCCACGCAACGGGGTGGCCGGCGCAGTGCAGTTCGGCGAGACCGGTTGCCAAGACGGCCGGGATGCCGGCGTTGCGGCGCAGGGAGGCGATGAAGGCGGTGTCGTTGATCCCGGCGTCGGTGAGGGTTTCGCGCAGGGCGTGCCCCAGCAGCGGGTGGGGGGAGATTTCCATGAACACCCGGTAGCCATCCGCGGCCAGCGCCCGCACGGCTGCGGCGAACTGCACCGGTTCGCGCTGGTTGGCCGCCCAGTAGGCGGCGTCCACCATGATGTCGGCGCGCGGGTCCTTGCGCACGGTGGTGTAGAACGGCACTGTCGGCGGCTGGGCCACCACGTCCTGCAGGGCTTCGCGCAGGTCGTCCAGGATGATGTCCATGTGCCGCGTGTGGGAGGCGACGTCCACGTTCACCAGCCGGGCGAACACATCGCGGGCCTGCCAGTAGGCGACCATCTCAGCCACCTGCGCGGCATCTCCGCCCACCACAGTGGAGGCGGGGGATGCGATCACCGCGACGTCGACGCTGTCCGCGCCCTGCTCGGCGAGGTCGTGCTCGACCTGCTCGCGGGGCAGGGCGACGGAGGCCATCCGGCCTGTGTCTCCGGTGCGCAGGGCGAGGCCGGAGCGGCGGCAGATCACCCGGGCCCCGTCCGCCAGGTCCAGGGCGCCCGCCGTCACAGCTGCGGCTACCTCGCCCATGGAATGGCCGACCACGGCGGCCGGGCTGATGCCGTGGGCCCGCCACATCGCGGCGATGCCCAACTGCACCGCGAACAGGGTGGGCTGCACCCGGTCGAAGCCGGTCACCTCTGCGGGGGAGCCCAGCGTCTTTCGCAGGGAGAATCCGGACTCGGCGGCCACCAGCGGCTCCAGGTCATCGATCACCCGGGTGAACGCCGCATCGACGTCGAGCAGGTCCCGGCCCATGCCCGCCCACTGCGAGCCGTGCCCGGAGAACATCCACACCGGTCCAGGACCGGCATCTTGGAGCGCCGTCGCCTCGACCACGCCGTCCACCGTCTCGTTCTGGGCCAGGGAGCGCAGCTTGTCCGCGAGCTCCTTGGCGCTGCCGGCCACCACTGCGGCGCGACGGCGCAGGTGTGAACGGCGGACGGTGAGCGTGTAGGCGATGTCCTCAAGCGGCGTGCCCTCGCCGTGCTGTTCCACCCAGTCGGCCAGGCGGGTGGCGCCGGCCCGGACGCCCGCCGCCGTCCCGCCGGAGAGGGGGAACACCCGCGGCACACCGGAACTGTCCCGCTGTCCCACTTCGCCGGCCGCGCTCCGAGCAAGGGATACTGGGGCCTGTTCGACGATCACGTGGGCGTTGGCGCCGCTGATCCCGAACGAGGAGACCGCGGCCAGCCGGGTCGGGCCCGGTACCGGCCACGGCACTGGCTGCGTCGGCACGAACAGGCGGGTGGAGTCTGCGTCGATCTGCGGGTTCCACCGCGTGAAGTGCAGCGACGCCGGAATGGTGCCCGAGCGCACCGCGAGGATCGCTTTGAGCAGCCCGGCCACCCCGGAGGCGGGCTCAGCGTGACCGATGTTGGTTTTGACCGAGCCGAGTGCGCACCGGGCCTGGCCCTGCCCGTAGACGGAGGCGAGTGCGGCGAACTCGATGGGGTCCCCGACCGCCGTGCCGGTCCCGTGTGCCTCGATCATGCCGACGTCCCCCGGCTCTACGCCGGCGCGGCGCAACGCCTCACGGGCCAGGGCCGTCTGGGGCGGCGCGGACGGCGCGCTGAACCGGGTGCCGTGCCCGTTCTGGTTGATCGCGGAGCCCCGCAGCACGGCCAGGACCTGGTCGCCGTCGCGGACGGCGTCACTCTGCCGCTTGAGCACGACCACGCCGCAGCCCTCGGCACGTAGGTAGCCGTCGGCATCGGCGTCGAAGGCCCGGGAGCGGCCGGTGGGAGAAAACATCGACCAGCGCGCGAGATTGGCGGCGGTCTCCGGCACCAGGTTCAGGCTCACCCCGCCCGACAGCGCCAGGTCACACTCCCCTGCCCGCAGACTCTGGCAGGCGACGTGCACAGCGGTCAGGCTGGAGGCGCACTGCGCATCCAGGACGATGTTCGGGCCGCGGATGTCCAGCAGGTAGGCCAGGCGTCCCGGGCCGACGCTGGCTAACCCGGTGTACAGGGCGTAGGGGTCGTCTCCCAACTTCAGGGGGCGCTGGGTGCGCACTTCGTAGTCGTGGGTGTAGATCCCGAAGAACAGGCCGGTCTGTGTCTGTGAGCCCTTCAGGTGCAGTGGAGGGATGCCCGCGTGCTCCAGCGCCTCCCACGACACCTCCCACAAAAGCCGGTGCTGCGGGTCCACCCACGCCGCCTCCTGCTTGTTGATCCCGAAGAACTCGGGCTCGTAGGCGTAGATGTCGCCGTCGAGGAAGCAGCCGTAGCGCATCCGCTGGGCCACTGGCTGGGCCAGCACCGCCAGTTGTTCTTGCGTCCACCGGTCGGCGGGCACCTCGCGCACCGCTTCACGGCCCTCTGCCAGCAGCCGGCCCAGTGCCTCCAGCGAGTTGGCCCCGCCGGGGTAGCGGCATCCTGCGCCCACCACCGCAATCGGCTCATCGGTCGCTTCACGGCTTTCGTTCGTCATCAGCGGTCCTCTCCTTCACTGGTGTCCAGTCCGCTCTGGCGGGGCGTTACACACCCGCCGGGGCCGCACGCCACCGCCCACGGTGTGCCTGCTCCGATGCGCCCCGGTTGCCCCCGCGACGCGCCGCTTTTCCTGCGGACGATGGATAGCGAACAGCCGATTACCCCACGAAGGGAGACCGCAGTCCGGAATTTCGGTACGGGAAGGAGTGCGAAGAGCGTGCAGAGAGCGCGGAAAGAAAGAAATACCAGCCCCCGCGCTCCGGAAACAGAATGCGGACACCCTTGCACGCCGGGCGCTATAGCCGGAAAACGCTGCTCGAAGACTCACTGCCGCACAGCGTCCCGCTTCGTGCCCCGCATTTCTCACGCACCCCCGGTGTGCCGGAAACACCGTGCATACGCAGCGGCATGGTGCAGCACCGGGCAGCCCCTGCCTCCTGCGTCGCGAGGGAATGTGATGGACGCCCGTGCTCATCAGCCCCGAACCGGCCCGCCCCGGAAGACTGCGAATATCAGGCCAATTCCTTTATACCCCTCACTGCATAGGGGCGGCCCCTTGACAGCCCGCCACGACACGGCGTTAACGTCAAAGGGCCGGCGGGAGAGCGCCGGATCCGTTCACAGCCGCCCCTCGCACATACTGCGAGATGCGTCCGAAGCCTTTATCCCGAGCATTTCCGACGCCCCCTTATGCCGCACGTTTATGCACAGTGCACTGCCCACTGCCGTGCGCGGTGACGGGCGGACGCACCACCTGCAGCCCCCAGCTCCGCCCCGCAAGCGGGCAGCCTTCATGGCGCCCCGCCCGTGCACCAGGGCGGCAGTGAGCGCACCTGGGCGGAACACCCCCTGCCCAGTCCGCCCAGGTGCCCCTGCGGCAGAACGCAACAGCACCACGCCCTAAGCAACCAGAAGGAGGAGCGAGTTATGGCGAGGAAGAACTACCTCGACAGGCTGGTCCGCAACAGCGAGCGCATGGACAAGGACACCCGGCGGGTCATCCGCAAGGGCCTGGGCACCAAGAAGCGGAAGAAGTCGAAGAGCAAGAAGCGGGCGAAGAGGAACCAGCGCCAGATCCGCGCCCTCGCCGGCCAGATCGGCCAGCTCACCCAGCAGGTCTCCACTCTCACCACCGTCGTGGCCAAGGACCACAAGGAGAGGGAACTCGCCACCTAGCGGGCCCCGCCCATCCCCCTTCCAGGCAGCGCGAGGGACCAGGAGCATGCATGCCCCACGGGCGTACCCGCCGCACCGTCCGCATTATGTCCCGGTCCTTCGCCGGCGAAGCAGGCCGCACCCTGAACACACTCAGCGCCCGGCGTGGCCGGCCCGACGTCCCGCAGGCCGAGGACCTCAAAGCCGCCCGGGCGCAGGGACTGCGCCGGACCCTGGAGGAACTGGGCCCGCTGTATGTGAAAGTCGGCCAGATCCTCGCCACCCGCCCCGACTTCGTACCCCAGTACATCCGGGACGAACTGGAAAACCTCAACGACCACGCCAACGTCGAGCCGTTCTCCCGCTTCGCACCCGTCCTTGAAGACAGCCTCGGCGCCGACTGGCGGCAGCAGTTCACCGAGATCCATACCGAACAGCCCCTGGGCGCCGCCTCCCTGGCCCAGGTCTACAAGGCCGTCACCGCCGACGGCACCCCCTGCGTCATCAAAGTGCAGCGCCCAGGCGCCTCCGCGGCGGTGCTCGGCGACATGACGGTCCTGAAAAGGGTGGCCCGGCTGATAGCGAAAGCGGCACCGCATTTCAACGAAGTCGTCGATGTCGGGGCCATGCTGGAAGTCCTGTTCACCGTCATGGAAGACGAACTGGACTTCACCCGCGAGGCCCGCAACATGAAGGACGCCAGGAAAGCCGCCCGAGGCTTCAAACGGGTACGAGTACCCAAAGTCATCACCGCCACACCCCGCGTTCTGGTACAGACCTTCGCGGATGGCGTGCCCATCAACCGGGTGAAGAGCGACGACCTCAGCAAAAAGCAACGGAAAGAAATCTCCTACCAGCTCATCCAGTTCATGTTCCGCTGCTACTTCCTGGAAAGAAAATTCCACGCCGACCCGCACCCGGGAAACATCATCATCAGCCCCGACGGCAAAGCACACCTCATCGACTGGGGCATGGTCGGACGCCTCGACCGCACCACCAGCGCCGCCATCCTGGGCACCTTCATGGCGATGGCCCACAACGACGGCACCGCCATGGCCAGACAATGGGTCAACCTGGGCACCGCCACCCCCTGGAGCAACGTCTCGGCCTTCATCGGCGACCTCACCCGCATCGTCCCGCACTGGACGGATGCCACCCTGGCCGAACTCAACTTCGGGGTCGCCCTCATGACCCTGCTGCGCTACTCCTCCCACCGCGGCATCCAGATCACCCCGCTCGTCTCGGTGGTGGGGAAATCCGTCGCCAACATCGAAGGATCCGTGCGCTGCCTCTACCCCAAACTGAAACTGTCCACCGCGCTGCGCCGAACACTTACCACCATCATGCGCGACCTGCTGCTGGACACCCTCACCGAAGAACAAGCCGCCCAGGCGGGCCTGCACCTGCTCAGCGTCCTCACCCAGGCCCCCGCCCAACTGCAGGCATCTCTCGCCGACCTCTCGGCCCGCCAGCTCACCGTCCAGACCCGGACCAACCTGGGCGATCCGATCGCCCCCGGACGGCGGCAGCGGATCCCAGGACGCAGCAGCATGGCGCCGGCCGCCGCAGCAAGCGCGGCCTACGGCTGGGCCCGCGAACGAGCACGGAGGACACCGTGACAACCCCACCCC
>NZ_JBJHPC010000448.1:0-5955 GCF_045257485.1 Streptomyces sp. YS-3
CCCACCCCCACCGTCGGATTCGACCTGGACATGACCCTCATCGACTCCCGCCCCGGCATCCACGCCTGCTACACCCGCCTCGCCGAGGACACCCGCACCCCCATCGACGCCGACGCCGCCGTCAGCCGCCTCGGCCCTCCGCTGGAGTGGGAGCTGAGCCACTGGTTCCCCGAGGACCGCGTCCCGGAGATGGCCGCGCGGTACCGCGAGCTGTACCCCACGTACGCCATCGAACCCACCCACGCCCTCCCCGGCGCCGCCGACGCGATACGCGCCGTCCAGGAGCTCGGCGGGCGCGCCGTCGTGGTGACCGCCAAGAACCGGCCGCAGGCCGCCCTGCACCTCACCCACCTCGGGCTGGAGCCCGACGAGCTCATCGGCGGGCTGTGGGCGGAGGCCAAGGCGGAGGCGCTGCGCGCGCACGGCGCCTCGGTGTACGTCGGCGACCACACCGGCGACGTCCGCGGCGCCCATGCCGCCGGCGCGCTCTCGGTGGCCGTGCCGACCGGCCCGATCGGCGCGCGGGAGCTGCGCGAGGCGGGCGCTGACGTCGTCCTCGCCGATCTCACGGAGTTCCGCCCGTGGTGGAAGGCGTACGTCGGCGCCCAGGAGACGCCCTAGGCCGCGCCGCGCCCCGCCCGCACCGACCGCACCACACCCGCCGCGGCGATGAGGAAGCCCACCCCCATCAGCATGCACACCGCGTACGCGACGGGCGGGAACGGTGAGGTGTGCAGGAACAGCGGCGCCACCGTGACCAGCGTGGCGAGCGCGCCGACGAAGAAGACGATGACACCGGCGCGAACCAGCCGGTCCCCGCTGTTCGACTCGTCCCTGGCCGAATTCGCTTGGGTTTCGTTACTCACTCGGTCAGGGTAGTTCCCTGCCCGTAAGGACCCGCCGGGACGTCTTGTCAGCAGCCTCTGGACCATTAGCCTTGGTCTCGGCGGGTCCGAAGGCGACCCGCTGCCGTGCTATCCAGAGCCGTTTTCCGCGGCGCCCCGAGCACCCGACGACGAGTACGAGGACGAGGACAGACGTGCCTACCGGCAAGGTCAAATGGTTCAACAGCGAGAAGGGCTTCGGCTTTCTCTCCCGCGACGACGGCGGCGACGTCTTCGTCCACTCGTCCGTGCTCCCCTCCGGGGTCGAGACACTCAAGCCCGGCCAGCGCGTCGAGTTCGGTGTGGTCGCCGGCCAGCGCGGCGACCAGGCTCTCTCGGTGACCGTTCTCGACCCGGCCCCCTCGGTCGCCGCGGCCCAGCGCCGCAAGCCCGACGAACTGGCCTCCATCGTCCAGGACCTGACGACCCTGCTGGAGAACATCACGCCGATGCTGGAGCGCGGGCGCTACCCCGACAAGGCCGCGGGCAAGAAGATCGCCGGACTGCTGCGGGCGGTGGCGGACCAGCTCGACGTCTGACCGCCGGATTCCTCAGGCGAACCTGAGCGCGTCGCGGCCGAGCGGAGGCACCAGCCCCTCGGCCGCGGCCCGCGTCAGCAGCCCCCGCACCGCCGCGTAGCCGTCCTCGCCCAGATCGTGGGTGAACTCGTTGACGTAGAGCCCGATGTGCTGGTCGGCCACCGCCGGGTCCATCTCCTGGGCGTGCTCCCGTACGTAGGGCCGGGAGGCCTCCGGGTCGTCCCAGGCCATGCGGACGGAGGTCCGGACGGCCTCGGCGAGCTCGCGCAGCCGGGCCTCGCCCAGCGAGCGGCGGGCGATGATCGCGCCCAGCGGGATGGGCAGCCCGGTCGTCGACTCCCAGTGCTCGCCCATGTCGGCGAGCGAGTGCAGCCCGTACTCCTGGTAGGTGAAGCGGGCCTCGTGGATGACGAGTCCGGCGTCCACCCGGCCGTCGCGTACGGCGGGCATGATCTCGTGGAACGGCATCACGACGACCTTGCCGACACCGCCCGGCACCACGTCGGCCGCCCAGAGCCGGAAGAGCAGATACGCCGTCGAGCGCTCGCTCGGCACGGCGACGGTCCGGCCGGTGAGGTCCACACCGGGCTCGCGGGTGAGCACCAGCGGGCCGCAGCCGCGCCCGAGCGCCCCGCCGCACGGCAGCAGCGCGTAGTCGTCGAGGACCCAGGGCAGCACGGCGTACGACACCTTCAGCAGGTCGAAGCCGCCGTCGCCGGGACCGCGTTCGGCGATGCCGTTGGTGATGTCGATGTCCGCGAAGGTGACGTCGAGCTCCGGCGCGCCCGGGACGCGGCCGTGCGCCCAGGCGTCGAAGACGAAGGTGTCGTTGGGGCAGGGCGAGTAGGCGATGCGCAGCGGCTCAGTCATGACCGTTCCAACTCTCCAGTACGGGCGGGAGCTTCCCGAAGGCGTCGGTGAGTGCGGTGAGCGCGTCCCCGATCCGCCAGGCGGAACGGTCGCGCGGGCCCACGGCGTTGGAGACGGCCCGGATCTCCAGCACGGGAACCCCCTGCTGGGCCGCGGCCTCCGCGACCCCGAAGCCCTCCATCGCCTCGGCGGCGGCCCCCGGGTGCCGGGCCGCGAGCTCGGCGGCGCGGGCGGCGGTGCCGGTGACGGTGGAGACGGTGAGGACGGGGCCGTGGACGGCGCCGGTGGCCTCGGCGACCGCCCGGGCGAGCGGCTCGGGCGGCAGATGGGTGGAGCGCCCGAACCCGAGCGCCTCGACATCCAGATATCCCCCGGGCGTGTCGGCCCCGAGGTCGGCGGCGACGATCCGGGACGCCACCACCAGGCCGCCGACGGGCACGGCGGACGGGAACCCGCCCCCGATCCCGGCGGAGACCACCAGGCCGTACGGGGTACGGGCCAGGGCGGTGGCCGTGGCGGCGGCGGCCGAGGCGGGGCCCACGCCCCCCACGAGGACGTCCGCGCCCGCCGGGCACGCCCTCGTGACCGCGTCCCGCTCGGCGGGGACGGCGGTCACGACCAGGACGCGCATGTCAGCTGTCGTCGCGCTTGAGCGTGAAGCTCCAGACCGACTTGGGCTTGTTGTCCTCGCTGACCTGAATGATGTTGATCTTCTTGCTCTTGGGCGCGGCGGTCTGCCCGCCCGTCGCGAAGACGTCCGCGTTCGGGAACGAGCGGTAGGTCTTGTTGGACGGCTCGGTGATCGGGTTGCCGTCGAGGACCGCGACCCACTTGTTGCCGTGCTCCACCACGTCCGGGTCCACCCCCAGACGCAGGGTCGAGCCAGGCGAGTACTTGATCGTCTTGGAGGTCTTCACGCTGCTCAGGCAGGTGGTGAGCTTCTCCTCGGAGAGCACCTTGCCGTCGTTGCGGCAGGCGGCCTCGGCGGTCACCGACGTCGTCCCGACCGTCACGGTCGCGAGGGGCGTCGGCTTGTCGCAGGCGGAGAGGACGAGGAGGCCGACGGAGACAGCGCCCAGGGCGATGCCGGCCCGGCGGGCCTTACCAGAGGTGAACGAGGCGGTCATGAGCCGAAGGCTATCGGTCCCCCGAGATCACGCCACGCGCGGGTGTGGTGTGCCGCGCCGCGACGAGCTCAGCAGCCCCCGTACGGACGTGACCGCGCCCACCGCGAGCAGACCCGCGGCGACCGACATCCCGAGCACGCCGTTGAGCGGCAGCACGATCCCTATGGCACCGCCGAGCACCCACGACATCTGGAGCGCGGTCTCCGAGCGGGCGAACGCCGAGGTGCGCACCTCCTCGGGCACATCGCGCTGGAGCATCGCGTCCAGGGACAGCTTCGCCAGCGCCTGGGTGAAGCCCGCGGTCGCGCCGAGCACCGCCATCAGCACCCCGCTGAAGAACGCCGCCGCGCACGCCGCCGCGCCCAGCGCGGCCAGCAGCGCCGTCACGATGATGACCTCCGGGCCCCGGGAGCGCAGCATCGAGCCCGCCGCCGTGCCCAGCGCGTTGCCCACGCCCGCCGAGACGCCGACCACGCCCAGCGACACGGCGGCGCTCTGCCCGGAGAGCGGGTGCTCGCGCAGCAGGAACGCCAGGAAGAAGATCAGGAAGCCGGAGAGGGAGCGCAGGGCCGCGTTGGCGATCAGCCCGCTGCGCACCGACGAGCCGACCGAGCTCAGCCCCGGTTTGCGGCCGGCGCGGTCGACCAGGCCGGCCTTGCTCTCGCCCTTGGCGGAGTCCACCTTGTGGTCGAGGGTGAAGGCCAGGAACGTCCCCGCCACGAAGAGACAGAACGCCCCGTAGAGCGGCCACTCCGGCCCCACGTGCTGGAGCCCGGCGCCGACGGGGGCCGCCGCCGCCGTCGCGAGCAGCCCCGCGAGTGTGACTCTCGAATTGGCTTTGACCAGCGAGAACCCCGGTGGCAGCAGCCGGGGCACGACCGCGCTGCGCACCACCCCGTACGCCTTCGACGCCACCAGGACGCCGAGCGCCGCCGGATACAGCTCCAGACCGCCGGTGGCGACCGCGCCCGACATGGTGAGCGCGAGCAGCGCCCGCGCCAGCATGGCGCCCGCCATCGCGGCGCGCCGGCCGTGCGGCATCCGGTCCAGCAGCGGGCCGATCACCGGGGCCAGGAGGGTGAACGGGGCCATCGTGATCGCCAGATACAGCGCGACCCGGCCGCGGGCCTGGTCGGTGGGGACGGAGAAGAACACGGTGGACGCCAGGGCGACGGTGATCATGACGTCACCGGCGCCGTTCACGGCATGCAGCTCGATGAGCTTGCCCAGGCCGGACTCACCGGCGCCATGGGCATGTGTCGCCTTTCGGATGGAACGTGCGGTGCCCGTGATGGGCAGATGCAGCGCTCGGCCGACCGTCCGCCCCGCCCTGCGGAGGGGACCGGTCGTGTCGACGGACCTCGCGGTAGCCACTCAGTCATAGTGCCCCAACCCCGTCTGACCATGACGTACCGACAGGGATTCGGACCGGCAGGTGGGCCACGGGCCGGGAAGGGGGTAGCGTGACAGGCGCGCCGCCCGCGGCTGCTCATGGCCGCGCGCCTCTCCGCGATCCCGCAGAATGGATGGCGAAAGGCGCGCCCCTGATCAGTTCACGGCCCGGGCGCGGACGTCGACGCGGCCCCCTGGTCCGCTCCGTCCGCGACTCGTACGTACGCGGTCCCCGGCGCACCCGTGAGACGGCGTAGGAGAGAAGCGAGACCTGTGAGTGCTGCGACGACGCGAAGCCGTACCCCCGACCGCCTGTGCGCCGAAGCGGTCGACCTCGCCAGGGAGGCGGCCGAGGAGGCCGCCGCGCCCGGCGTGGTCGGAGAGCACGTATCGGTGGTGGCCGAGGGCGACCGGGTCGTCACGCACTTCTTCGAGTGCAAGGAGCCGGGGTACCGGGGCTGGCGCTGGGCGGTGACCGTCGCGCGGGCCTCCCGCGCGAAACTGGTCACGCTCGACGAGACGGTCCTGCTGCCCGGGCCCGACGCGCTCCAGGCGCCCGAATGGGTGCCGTGGAGCGAGCGGCTGCGCCCCGGGGACATGGGGCCCGGCGATCTGCTGCCCACCGAGGCGGACGATCTGCGCCTGGAGCCCGGCTACAGCGGGGAGGACGCCCCGCCGCCGAACTCCGCCGTCTCCGAGGAGATGGCCGAGCGGGTCGAGGCCGAGGACGCGGAGCTGGTGGCCCGCCCCGGAGCGGTGCGCGGCTCGATCGCTGCGGTGGCCGAGGAGCTCGGCATGCGCCGGGCGCGCGTGCTGTCCCGGTACGGGCTGCGCGCGGCGGCGGACCGCTGGGACGAGTCGTTCGGCGCGAATACCCCGATGGCGCAGGCGGCACCCGCGTCCTGTGTGTCGTGCGCCTTCCTGGCCCCGCTGGCCGGGTCGCTGCGACAGGCCTTCGGGGTCTGCGCGAACGAGTTCAGCCCCGCGGACGGGCGTGTCGTGTCCCTGTCCTACGGCTGCGGCGGCCACTCCGAGGCGGCGGTCATGCCGAAGCCCCCGCGACCGTCGGCGCCGGTGCTGGACACGCTGGGGGCGGACGCGCTGCCGTTGCGTCCCGCGGGGGACAGTGGGTCGGTGGGGGTT
>NZ_JBJHPC010000449.1:0-5952 GCF_045257485.1 Streptomyces sp. YS-3
TACCGCACCTCCACCCACACCGCCCGTGACGGCACCCCGTCCCCGTCCGTCACGAACAGCATGTACCACCCCGTACCGCACCTCCACCCACACCGCCCGTGACGGCACCCCGTCCCCGTCCGTCACGAACAGCATGTACCACCCCGCCGGCACCAGATTCCGGTTCTTCGGGACCGTCACCCGTACCCCGTCCCCGTTCCCCGCCTTCACCACGTCCAGCGCGATCGACCGCTGGTCGATGTCCGTGACATGGGTCGTCGCGCTCGGACGGATCAGCCGGGCCGTCTTCACCGACGCCGCGTCCTTCGTACGGAACACCCCGCTCCCGCCCCGCGCCAGCGACGTGGGGCCGGGCCCGAGTTCGGGCCGGGTGCCCTTGCCCTTGTACAGGTACGGCGGGGTGTAGATCTCGATGCGCTGCTCGAAGACCCCCGGCTTGGTGTCGTCCTTGTCCGCGAACAGCGAGTCCCCGCCGAAGGTGACGACGCGGCCGTCCGGCAGGAGGATCGAGCCGGAGTGGTAGTTGCGGCCCACCTCGGGGTCCGCGACCCGCCGCATCGTGCCCGTCTTCGCGTCGTAGATCCGCGCCTGGTGGAGGTTGGAGCCGCCCCGGCCCCGGTAGTCCCTGGAGCCGCCGCTGATGAGCATCGTGTCGTCGGGGAGCACCGACGTCTCGGGGTAGCGGGTGCCGTCGGACAGGGAAGGGCCGTCCTTGAAGGACGGATGGGGGTCCTTGAGGTCCACGACGCGGGTCTTCTTCGACGCCTTGGACGACTCCCCGACCCCGCCCCCGCCGATCACCATGTACTTCTCGTCCTGCGCCGGCGGCATCAGCACCGTCCCGGACGTCTCCATCTCCAGCGGGTCGCTCAGCCCGGGGATCTTCGTGAACTTGTTGGTCGCGAAGTCCCAGATGCCCGGGTCACGGCCGACGTCGTCCGGTCCGTACCCCGCGTTGGAGCCCGAGTAGAACAGCTTGCCGTTCTGGAGCAGGAACACCGCGGGGTAGGTCGGGAACTGCCTGATCCCCTTGGTGTACGTCCACTTCTTCGTCTTCGGGTCGTACACCTCGTTCTTGCCCGGGACCAGCTGCCCGATGTCGTCCAGGCCCGAGAGGGCCAGCACCTTGCCGTCGGCGAGCGTCGTCAGGGTGGGGTACCAGCGGGCCTCGTTCATCGGGTCGACGGTGATGTACCGCTCGGCCACCGGGTCGAACTCGTACGCGTCCCTGATCCCCTGGAAGTCCTTCTTGTCCAGGGCGAGCTTCTGCGCGATGCCGTAGACGTTGCGGGTGTCGGAGCCCTTGCCCTGGACGCGGTAGTTGTCCTCGGTGCCGGTCTCGTGCTCGGTGCCGGACTCCTCGGCCTCCACGTAGATCCGCCCGAGCCCGGCCTCCGTGCGCAGGAACTTCCCGGTCTTCTTGTCGAAGACCTTCTTGGCGCGCTGGACGAGGACGGGGTCCTTGGAGACGAACGTCTTGCCGTTGGACTTGCCGGTGAACCGGCTGCCCGCGGGCAGCGTGATCGGCTTGTCCGGGTCCTCGTTGTGGACGATCATCAGGCCGCCGGCCTTGGTGACGTCGCCCTTGAGCTTCTCGTACCGCTTGGTGCCGCCCGCGATCAGCAGATTGCCGTCGGCCAGCTGGGTGTGGCCGGTGCAGAACAGGTCGTTGGGCGTGGGAATCTTCTTGAAGGTGTTCTTGTCCGGGTCCCACAGCACCGTGTCGAACTTCTTCGCGTCGAAGTTCTTGGCGTTGTTGCCGGAGCCCGCGACGAGCAGGATCTTGCCGGTGTGCAGCAGCGCCGCGTGGATCGTGTTGAGCCGGAACTGCTTGGGCATGTCGACCATGTCCCAGTGGCCGTTGTCCGCCTTGTACCCCGGCTGGTTGATCTTGTAGTCGTGGTACTGGTCGGAGGAGAACCGGTAGAGCCAGGGCCCGTTGGCGCCCGCGAGCGCGAGGACCACCGTCGTCCCGATCGCCCAGCGGCGAGTACGGCGGGTCGGGCGGAATCTCATGGGTTACGTCCCCCAAGGGCGATCTGCGCGGTCTGGTCGGCGGGCGGCTGCGGTGTGCCGGGCGCGGCGGGCGCCCCCGGGTTCCACTGCGGGCGTTCCTGCTGGTGCGGGCCTGCCGGCGGGCCGGAGCGCCGGCGCCTGCCGCGCTTCTTCTTCTCCGCCCGTACCGTCCAGCGCCAGCCGATGATCGGCGCGGCCGTGATCAGCATGGCCAGGGCGGCCCAGGTGATCATCGCGGGGTGGCTGTGGCCGTTGAAGAACGAGGATATGAGCGAGCCGCCGAACAGGGCGATGAAGAACAGGTGGATGCGGAAGGTGCCGAAGAGGGTGTCCGGGCTGGACGAGTCGCCCTTGGGGGTCACCACGAAGGAGCTCTTGCGGCGCAGTACGGCGTCCATCAGCGAGCGGGCGTAGATGGGCGCGGAGAGCGCGGACATCACCATGCCGGCGATCCCGCCGGAGCCCTCCGGCTCGTGCGGCGAGACGTTGTGGCGGCGGTTCCAGATGTAGAGCCCGATCTGCAGCGCCGAGGCGTTGCCGTACAGCATCATCCAGATGACCGGGTCGATCTGCACGCCCGAGGCGCCGAGCCCGAGGAACAGGGCGCAACTGAGCGCCGCCAGGATCCAGTTGAGGGCCGACATCGGGTAGAAGATGATCATCATGGTGTAGTTGAAGAGCTTGCCGGCCGGCAGCGTGCCGAAGCCCTTCCAGTACTGCTTGAGGATCGTCTCGTACGTCCCTCTGGACCAGCGCAGCTGCTGGGTGAAGAAGTCGGTCCAGGCGGTGGGGCCCTCACCGACGGCCAGCACGTCCGGGGTGTAGACCGAGCGCCACTTCTCGCCGGTGGCCGGGTTGGTGGCGCGGTGCATCTCGAAGCCGGTCGCCATGTCCTCGGTGATCGAGTCGTAGAGCCCGCCGATCTGCTTCAGCGCGCTGATGCGCACGGCGTTGCTGGTGCCGACGAACATGGGCGCGCCGTACTTGTTGCCGGCCCGCTGGATCAGCGCGTGGAAGAGGAACTGCTGGGACTCGGCGGCCTTGGTGACGAAGGTGTCGTAGTTGCCGTAGACCTGCGGGCCGATGACGAAGCCGACGTCGGGGTCGCGGAAGTAACCGAGCATCCGCTCCAGGTAGTTGGGCAGCGGCACGTGGTCGGTGTCGACCGAGGCGAAGAAGTCGTAGTCGCCGCCGTGCGCCTCCAGCCAGGCGTTGTAGTTGCCGTGCTTGGTCTTCGCGCGGTGCGGGCCCTTGGGCTGGTTCCAGCGCGCGACGCCCTTGCGGGAGAAGTGGTGCACGCCCAGGCGCGCGCAGACCTCCTTGACCGCCGGGTCGTCGCCCTCGTCGAGGAGCCAGACGTGCATCAGGCCCCGGTGGCGGATGCGGACCGCCGCCTCCAGGGTCCTGGTCACCATCTCCAGCGGCTCCTTGCCGGGTACGAAGGAGGTGAGGAAGGCGACCCTGGTGCCGGTCTCGGGCACCACGGGGACCGGGTCGCGCGCGACCAGCGTGGCGTGCGCGTTGGAGAGCACGTTCATCGTGCGGAAGAGCTCGATCAGCCCGATCGAGACCAGCATCACGATGTCCAGCACCAGCAGGGAGTGCGAGGCGTGGTCGCGCTTGGTCCAGTGCTCGGGCTGCATCAGCCAGGCGAACAGGCCGAGCGAGACCAGCGGGGCGGCGCCCAGGAGCAGGGCCGCGCGTATCCGGTGCGGCTCCTGCGAGAGGAGCGAGCGGTAGCGCACGCGGTACGGCTTGGTGGGGTCCGGCTCGGTGAGCGGGCCGGCCAGTCTGCTGTAGTGCTCGTAGTCGTAGCGCGGCAGCGACTTCTTCAGCCGCTGCCGGGCCCCGGGCCGCAGATGCGGTGGCAGCCGGAGCTGGGTGGTCTGGGACGGGTCGTCGTGGTGCCGGGCGCCGGTCGGCGTCGACGTCATGAGTCATCCCCCCGCACGCAAGGGTCAGGTTGCGTGTGTGTCGTTGTTCCGTCGTCCGCGGCGGTCCCCCTCGACCCCGCGGACGTGGTGATGGTCGGTCAAAGGGCGGGCCGTCCCCCTTGATCCAAGACATAGGAAGAGGCCCTTCCGGTTGCATGATGCCTTCCTCGGCACCGCTTCCTGAACAGGGCCCCCACCCCACAGACGGTGCAACCGGGACATTCCCCTCCGAACCTCATGCGCGACCTCCAAGTCATGGAGGCGCGCACCCCCTTGGGAACCGGTGGTCCTCAGCCAGGTTTCTACGCCCGGCGGCTTGATCGCAAGGGTGAAACGAGGTGTTTACCGGTCAAACGCGGGCTTTACGGGGCGCTTGTGCAGGGCGTGCGGATTCTGGGCGGTGCTCCCGAAGGAGCGTCACGCGCCGCACGGCGCGGGAGGCGCGGGCGCGCGCCCCCGAACGACCACAGCCCCCTCACCGATGGTGAGGGGGCTGTGGCTGTCTGTGCGCCGCCAGGGACTCGAACCCCGGACCCGCTGATTAAGAGTCAGCTGCTCTAACCAACTGAGCTAGCGGCGCCTGCTGACACCGAGAACTCTACCGGACTCGGAAGGGTGGTTCCGACCGGCGCCACGCGGTGAGATGTTCGTTTCATCCGTTTTGATACGTCATAGTGCGGTTCAGGCGAACGGTGGGAAAGCTGTCGCCCGTGCAGAAGCGCAGAGAAGATCGCCAACGACCACGAGATCGCCGAGAGCGGCAGGTGACGCCCATGACGGTGCCGGTGTTCGAGGAGTACGAGCCGGCGGGCGCGTGCGGCTGCCCCGGGTGTGCGGACCGGCGGCGGTCGGCCGCCCTCCCCCGGCGCGCCGGGGGCCACCCGGCGGCCCACGGCGCCCGCCGCGTACTGGTGCTCGCGACCGCGGCGGGGGTGGTCCTGGGTGCCCAGACCGCGACCGCCGCGACCGCCGCCCCCGCGCGACCGCCGGCCCCGGGCGCCGGTCACGACCGGGCCGCCCCGGGAGACGGCACCGCCGACCTCGACCCCGGGCCCGTGACCGAACAGGGGGTCACCGGCGCCCTGCACGGGAGCGCCGCCGCGCGGCCCGAGGCGCCGGTGCCGCCCGGGCGCCAGCCGGTCACGCGGGCCGACATCATCAACCGCGCCAAGAAGTGGGTGGCGGCGCAGGTCCCGTACAGCATGGAGAAGTACTGGTCGGACGGGTACCGGCAGGACTGCTCCGGGTTCGTGTCGATGGCCTGGAACCTGGGCACCAACGAGTGGACCGGCAGCCTGGGCAACTTCTCCGTACGGATCGCCAAGGAGGAGCTCCAGCCCGGCGACATCCTGCTCTTCCACAACCCCGACAACCCCACCAAGGGTTCGCACGTGGTGATCTTCGGCGGCTGGACGGACTACACGCACACCTCCTACATCGCCTACGAGCAGACGCCGCCGCTCGCCCGCAGACTGCCCACGCCGTACGCGTACTGGGCCAACTCCTCGCGCTATGTGCCCTACCGGTACAAGGGGCTCAGCACCGGCAACGGCGGCGCCATCGTCACCGAGCAGCCGGTCGCCGAGCAGCCCGTCACCGCGTCGCTCATGACGGACTTCCCCGGGACTGCGGCCTTCGGGCCGGGCGCCGACAACCCGTACGTCACCCGTCTCGGCGAGATGCTGGTCGCGCGCGGCGGCAAGCGCTTCTACACCCAGGGCCCCGGGCCCGTCTGGGGCGCCGCCGACCGCCGGGCGACCCAGGCGTTCCAGCGCGCCCAGGGCTGGACCGGCAGCGGCGCCGACGGACTGCCGGGCGCCCAGACCTGGAGCCTGCTCGTGCGGGGCGCGGGCAAGGACATCCCGCCCGCGAACGGGACGACGGGTGTCCTGACGGCGGCCACCGCGACCTCCCGGCCCGAGCCCCGAACGCCTGGGTCGCCCGGCGGTCGGCGGCGCCCCAGACGGGCCCGGGGCCCTGGCCAGCCCTGGGCGCGCTGGAA
>NZ_JBJHPC010000450.1:0-5934 GCF_045257485.1 Streptomyces sp. YS-3
ATCCCCTGTCGCGCGGCTTTCCGCGGCCCCGGGCTGCCCGGGAGGGCCCGCGGAAAGCCGCGCGACCGGGGATGGGGCCGGGGCCGGGGAGAAGCCGGCCCGGGGCCGCATCGTGGCCCCCTGCCGGGTCCTCTCCGGTCACCCCGCGGCGCGACGGCCGCACGGGTGCGCGCCTTCAGGCCACCGCCCACCGCAGTGCCCAGGTGAACACCGAGAGCGCGCCGAAGTGCGCCTGGTCCGACGGCACTTCCAGCCGGGCGCCCGGTATCCGCTCGGCCAGCCAGCGGGTGTGATGCGCGGGCGCGAAGGCGTCCTGCGCGCCGTGCCACAGCAGCACCGGCGTACGGATGTCCTCCGGCCGGAACTCCCAGGGCGAGCTCAGCGCCAGGATGTCGTCCACCCACCCGTCGGCCGAACAGCGCAGTCCCTCGGCGAAGTTGCGCACCAGCAGCGCCCGGATCGCGGCGTCGGCCAGCACCTCCCGGTCCGGGCCCGGCACCATGGCGTGCATCGAGGTGACCGTCGCCCTCGGATCCGCCCGTATCGCCGCCGCCCGCCCCTCGAACGCGGTGGCCACCGCCCGGGGACCGCCCGCCGCGATGGTGTACGCCAGGACGTTGTCCTCGGTCATCCCGTGGAACCAGTCGAGGCCTTCCGCGTCACGCGGCGCGAGCGGTACCAGCGCCACCGCCCTGGCGGTGCGCCCGCCGAGCAGCGCGGCACACGACAGCGCGTGCGGCGCGCCGCCCGAGCGCCCCACCACGGCGAACTCGCCCAGGCCGAGGGCGTCGGCGATCGCCGCCACGTCCTGCGCCGCGTGCCCGACGCGCCGCCCGGGGCGCCGGTCCGAGTCGCCGTACCCCGGCCGGTCGAAGGTGATGAGACGGACGCCCATCCGGTACAGCACGGTGCTGCGGGGAGCCGGGCCGTGTCTGCTGCCGGGGGTGCCGTGCAGCAGGAACACCGGCCTGCCCCGCGGGTCGCCCCGGCTCTCGACGGCCAGGTTCCGGCCGTCCGGGGTGCGGATGAACGTCGGCAAGGCGCGCCTCCCGTGGGTCCGTTCGGGGGCTGGGGATGGCGTCAGTATGAGCGCGCCGGGACGGCCGGTACAGGGACGGAGGGATGCGGTGGGATGCGGAGGGTGGTGGGACGCGGGCGCGGCCCCGGGCGGCTCAGCCGAGCCGGGGCAGCTCGATCGCCGGGCAGCGGTCCATGACCATGTCGAGCCCCGCGGCGCGCGTCCGCTCGTACGCCGCCTCGTCGATCACCCCGAGCTGGAACCAGACCGCCTTGGCCCCGGCGGCCACCGCCTGGTCGGCTATCTCCCCGGCCTGCTCGCTGTTCACGAACACGTCCACGACGTCGACGTCGAAGGGGATGGCGTCCAGCGACGGATACCCCTGCTCGCCGTGGACCGTCTCGGCCTTCGGATGTACGGGCACGATCCGCTTCCCGTACCGCTGGAGCACCGCCGCCACTCCGTACGCCGCGCGGCGCTCGTTGGACGACAGACCCACGACCGCCCAGGTGTCCCCGGTCTCGGTCAGGATCCTGCGGATGGTCTCCTGCTCGCTGCTCACGTCATGCCTCCCGCGGACCAGGGGCCCGTCAGATGTGCTTCTCTCCCGCAGAACGAGTGGCGGGCTCCCGGAATTCCCGTCCGCCGGGCACGGTGGCGACGGCCAGCACATTGCCCTCGCTGATGTATCCGTCGGGCGCGTCCAGCGGGTGGTCCGCCGCGTCCGGGTCCGCGAACCGGCCCCACTCCTCGCTCAGCCCGAGCGCCGCCGCCTGCTCGGCGAGGCGGGCGCAGGTCGGGGCGTAGAACGCCCTGGCCTGCGGGGAGAGCGGGGCGAAGTGCTCGATCAGGACTGTCTGTTGCCGCACATCGGTTAGGCCCGCGGCCTTCAGATGACGGTAGAGATCACGGCTGCGCAGGAGCTGGGCCGCGTATCCCGCGGTGCGTCCGGCCGCGCGGAAGAAGTCCGCGAAGAGATACGGGTCCGCCGGCCGGGCGGTGATCAGATGGGCGTCCAGGTCCTTCACGGCTATCGTGCCGCCGGGCCGCACCACCCGGCGCAGCTCCCGCAGAGCGAGGGCCAGTTCGCTGTCGCTCAGATACTGCACGGTGTTGGCGCACCAGACGGCGTCGAAGGTGGCGTCCGCGAAGGGCAGCTCCAGCAGATCGGCGCGGCGCACCTCCACCGGGCAGGCGGGAGTCCACCGCCCCAGCCGTTCCCGGGCCAGCGCGGCGTTCTCCTCGGCCAGGTCGACGGCCGAGACCCGTCCCCGCGGCCCCACCAGGTCCGCCAGCCACGGCAGGAAGTCCCCGCCGCCGCAGCCCGCGTCCAGGACGTGCGCGCCGGGCCGGATGCCCGCCCGGCCCAGCAGGGCGAGGTACGCGTCCCGGCACGCCTCGAAGTGGGCGTCGACGATGGTGTGGTGGGTGAAACCGAGCCCGGTGGAGGTCGTGAACCCCCAGCCGCGGTGGTCCTCGCCCGGCATCAGCGCGCTTCTCCTTCCGCGGTGAGTGCCGCGCACTCTTCGAGCAGCGCGTCCAGCTCGGCCCAGGTCGCCTCGGGCGTCTCCATCGGGGGCAGATGCCCCGCGCGCGGCACGACGACGAGGCGCCCCCGGGGCAGGGCGTCGGCCATCGCGCGCGCGTCCGCCTCCGTCACCAGCTCGTCCTCCTCCCCGATGATCACCACGGCCGGAAGGTCGGCGCCCCGCAGAACGTCCAGCGTGTCCTCGCGCGCCGCGATCGCCCGCTGGGCCCAGGCCAGGGACGCGGGGGCGGCCCGGGCCGCGACGGCGCGGACCCGCGCCAGCACCTGCGGGCGCTCGGCCCGCGTGGTGGCGCCGACCAGCCGGGGCACGGTGGACTCGACGGCCGCCGGGCCCCTCACCGGGTCCTCCATCAGGGCCGCGAAGCCCGCCCGGGCCGTACGCGCGGCCTCGTCGTCCGCCTGCGCCCGCGTGGAGAGCAGGGCCAGCGCCCGGGCCCGCCCGGGATGCCGACGCAGGAACGCCATCGCCGCGTAACCGCCCATCGACACTCCGACCAGCACCGCGCGCCCGATCCCGCGCCTGTCCAGCTCCCGGGCCAGGTCGTCGGCGACCGCGTCCAGCGACGGCGGACCGGCACCGAGCGGAGTGCCGCCGAAACCGCGCTGGTCGGGCGCGATGACGGGATGGCCGCGCCGCTCCAGAGCCGCTCGCTGCGCGTCCCACATGGAGGAGTCGAGAGCGAGCGCGTGCAGGAGCACCACGGGCACCGGGCCGTCGGCCGCCGCCGTCATCGCGCGGTGCTCCCGTTCTCGGCGTCCTGGATGAACCGCATGATGTGCGTGGCCGGTTCGGGGGTGCGCAGCCAGGCGAGGGAGACCGGCGCGGGCGGCAGGTCGAAGATCGGGACCACCTTCATCCGGGCCGGCGCGACCGCCTCCAGGGACTGGAACGTCAGATGCACCGCGTCCGTCCCGGAGAGCGTCCCCATCAGGCCTTTCACCGTGCCCATCTCGTACGCCCGCCGGATCCTGCGGCCCTTGGGGGTGCGGGGCGGCACCACCTCGTCCCACACGTACTCGGGGAACGCGCCCGGGCAGCGGAAGCCCTCGTAGGCGGCCAGCTCCTCCACCGACACCGACGCGTGCGTGGCGAGCGGGTGGTGGGCGCCGACGATCACCGCGCGCGGGTCGAGGGCCACGGGCCGGCTCACCGCCAGATCGGGCTCCCGCAGCCCGTACTTGACGATCATGACGTCCAGTTCCTTCGCCCGCAGTCCACGGAACGGGTCGGCCACCTCGTACCCGACGAGCTCGACCTCGTTCTGGTCGCGGCCCGCCGCGCGGATGATCGCGGCGGCGAGGTCGGGCGAGCCGTGGATGCCCAGGCGGACCGGGGGCGTGCCCAGGAGGCGGTCGGCGGCAAGCGGGGCGGAGTCAGTCATCGGGGGGTCTCCTCGGTCAGTGCGGCGAAGGCGCGGAGCCGGTCGGGGTGGGCGGGGTCGATGTCGACGCGGAGCGCGGCGAAGGGCGCGGTCGCGCCGGTCAGGCTCGGGACGGAGCGCAGGGTCAGCCGGTCGCCCGGCGAGATCAGCCCGTCCAGGGCCGCCTCGGCCACCAGGTGGTTGAGGTGGACGAGCGCCTCGGGCACCCGAACGCCCGAGACGGCCAGATAGAGGTCGCGGTGGATCCCGGCCCTCGGCGGTGGGCCGGGAGGTGGCGCGACTGATCGCGCCGGGTGCTGTCGCCGTGTCCCGGAGCCGCCCCGAGTGGCGGTCGGGGCCGGGACCGTGACCGTTCTCGGCGGGCCCACCGGGAACGCGGCCGTGGACAGGAACAGCTTGAGCAGACGGCGCAGCTCCGCACTGCTCGCGGCCGGTGCGGGGCCGCACCAGCCGACCGACCCGTCCTCGGCCAGGCGGTCGAAGGAGTAACGGCCCAGCAGGTTCGCGGGGTTCCCGGCCAGGTACACCGTTCGGGTGAACGATCGGCGCCAGGCCGCCGTCGCGTCGGGCGCGAGCCCCAGCGCGAAGGCGGACGCCTCGCGGACCCAGGCCGCCGGATCGAAGTGGCACACCACCGCCACCGCCTGGACGGCGTCGGCGTCCGGCCGCTCGGTGAGCCGGGTGCGCGCCGCCAACAGCGCGGCCGTATCCGACTCGTCCCCGGCGGGGGCCAGTTCGGGCCGCGCCTCCCGCATCCGCCGCAGCGCCTCGGCGTGGAGCCGCCGCTGCGTCAGCGGTACGGGCGCCTCCGGCGGGCGCGGCCGTTGCCCGGTCAGGGGCACAGGAACACCTCCCTCAGCAGATCGCGCGCGGGCGCGGCACGGCGGCGGCCCAGCAGACTGGTGGTGAGCCGGTAGGGATCCACATGGGTGTGGTCGCGGCGGTGGACGCCCAGCCGTGCGGACAGAGCGGGCTCCGCGGTGGCGGGCGCGCCCGCGAGGAGGCGCTCGGCGCGCCCGAGGCACTGGCGCAGCAGATCGGGCCGGTGCGACTGGGCCTGGCCCGGCCCCAGCGTGGCGATGAAGTAGAGCCGCATACCGAGCCGGATCGCGGCTCGTCGTGGTCGGCACGGGCCGCGTCCAGCAGCGCGTTGGCGTCCACGCCCCGCCAGCCGCCGGACCGGGCCGAACGGATCCGGCCGTCGACCGGCACGCGCCCCACGGTGACCCGGTGCACGACCGGCCCCAGTGGTCCGAGCACGCGCGCGAGGAGCTGGTAGTCCGGGTCGAGCTCGCGGTCGTAGAGGAACACCACCTCGTCGTAGTGCGGCGCGAGCGGCAGGAGCTCCCGCAGGGCGCAGGCGAGGTAGTTGGGCCGTCCGTCGGCGGTGACGATCTGCCGCAGCGGCAGGCCGTGCCGCGTCAGGTCGAGGTAGACCGGGCCGCCGAGCCCCCGGTGGTCCAGGCACAGCCCACGCGCGCGCAGATGCTCCAGCGCCTCCTCCAGCCCGAGGCCGGGCGGCTGGTGGTCGAGGAGGCCGGGGTCGTGCAGGCCCAGCCCGGCGTAGTGGCCCCGCCACAGTTCGAGGACGCGGGTGGCGGCCGGGTGCACCCAGCCGTGGTGCTCCACGGCGTCGGCGTACGGGCGCAGCGCCGCGGCCGGAACCGGGTCCTTGGCCGCCCGGTGGCGTACGTACAGCGAGCCGATGTCGTCCTCGGTCAGCTCCGCGTAGCCGGTGTCGCCCTGTGTACGGTCGAGGAACTCCCAGAAGGCCAGGGTCTGTTCGGTCAGGTGGTACGTGGTGTGGCTGAAGCGGTAGTCGACGTCCGCCAGGCACGCGGTGGCCCGGTACATCACGTCCGTCCAGAACAGGCCCTTGAGGTGAGAGGGCATGAGCGGCTTGGAGGGGGTGATCGTGACGGGGGCGAGCAGGACCCGGGGGCGCGCCGCCGCCCCGGGCCCGGGGCGGCGGCGCGCCCCCGGGT
>NZ_JBJHPC010000046.1:0-23400 GCF_045257485.1 Streptomyces sp. YS-3
CCCGCCGAGGGGCCCGGCGGACTGGTGGGCGGCGAAGGCCCAGTCCGCCCCGGGGCCGCACCCAGGGGCGTGGGACGGCGGAAGCGGCGCTCCCGCTTCGTGCTGCATCCGGTGCCACTCCGTCTCGTACAAGGCAACTGGCGCTGGTTCGACGCCCGTCGGGCGTCCGGTCCAGAACCGTACCTTCCCCGGCCGCCGCAGTGTGAACGGCCGGGGTGCGGCGAAGGTGCCCGGTCAGCCGCCGAGTTCGCCGGTGAGTTCGTCGGCGAGGGCGCGCAGCGCCAGGCGGTAGGAGCCGATGCCGAAGCCCGCGACCGTGCCGCTGGCCACGGCCGCCACCACGGAGGTGTGGCGGAACTCCTCACGGGTGTACGGATTCGAGATGTGCACCTCGATGAGCGGGGCGGTGCGCTGGGCGGCGGCGTCCCGCATTCCGTACGAATAGTGGGTGAACGCGCCCGGGTTGAGAACGACCGGAATCTTTCCGTCGGCCGCCTCGTGGAGCCAGCGGATCATGTCGCCCTCGTCGTTGGTCTCGCGGACCTCCACGTCGAGCCCGAGCTCCTCGCCGAGGCCGCGGCAGACCTCGACGAGACCGGCGTACGTCGTCGCCCCGTACACGTCCGGCTCGCGCGAGCCCAGCCGGCCCAGGTTGGGGCCGTTCAGGACCAGGACGCGGCGGCTCACGACGACACCTCGCCGTAGGCGGCGAGCAGCACCGCCGGGTCCGGGCCCTCCAGGACCGTCGGCTTGGCGAGGCCGTCCAGGACGATGAAGCGCAGCAGGTTGCCCCGCGACTTCTTGTCCAGCTTCATGTTCTCGACCAGCTTGGGCCACTGGTCGGCGCGGTAGGTGAGCGGCAGGCCCACCGACTCCAGGATCGAGCGGTGCCGGTCGGCGGTGGCGTCGTCGAGGCGCCCGGCGAGCCGGCCCAGCTCGGCCGCGAAGACCATGCCGACGGAGACGGCGGCGCCGTGGCGCCACTTGTAGCGCTCGTTCTTCTCGATGGCGTGCGCGAGGGTGTGCCCGTAGTTGAGGATCTCGCGCAGCCCCGACTCCTTGAGGTCGCTGGAGACGACCTCGGCCTTCACCCGGATCGCGCGCTCGATCAGCTCGGCCGTGTGGGGGCCCTCGGGGGTGCGGGCGCCCGCCGGGTCGGCCTCGATCAGGTCGAGGATGACCGGGTCGGAGATGAAGCCGGCCTTGATGACCTCGGCCATGCCGGAGACGAAGTCGTGGACCGGCAGCGAGTCGAGCGCGGCGAGGTCGCACAGGACGCCCACGGGCGGGTGGAAGGCGCCCACCAGGTTCTTGCCCTCGGCGGTGTTGATGCCGGTCTTGCCGCCCACGGCGGCGTCGACCATGCCGAGCACGGTGGTCGGGACCGACACCCAGCGCACCCCGCGCAGCCAGGTCGCGGCGACGAAGCCGGCGAGGTCGGTGGTGGCGCCGCCGCCGACACCGACGACGGCGTCGGTCCGGGTGAAGCCGGACTGGCCCAGCGCCTTCCAGCAGTAGGCGGCGACCTCGTAGGTCTTGGCCTCCTCGGCGTTGGGCACCTGGATGGCGATGGCCTCGTAGCCCTGCGCGGCCAGGTCCTCGCGGAGGGCGTCGCCGGTGCCGGCCAGCGCCTCCGGGTGGATGACGGCGACCTTGCGGGCCCTGGTGCCGATCAGGCCGGACAGTTCGGCGAGGAGGTTGCGGCCGACGAGCACGTCGTACGGGTCCGTCCCGGCGGTGGCGCCGACGTGGATCCGGGTGGGTGCCTGCTCGCTCATGCGGATTTCAGCTCCAGTGCGTCGAGGACCGCCTGCGCGACCTCTTCGGGGGTACGGGCGTCGGTCTCGACGACGACCCTGGCGACTTCGGTGTACAGATGGCGCCGGGCTTCCATCAGCTCGCGCCACTGGCGGCGCGGGTTGACGGCCAGGAGCGGGCGGGCGGTGTTGAGGCCGACCCGCTTCACCGCCTCCTCGACGTCCATGGACAGATAGACGACCGGCAGACCGGCGAGCAGCGCGCGCGTGGACGCGTCCAGGACGGCGCCGCCGCCGAGGGCGAGCACACCGGTGTGCCCGGCGAGCGCGGCGCGCACCGCCTCCCGCTCCAGTTCGCGGAAGTACGGCTCGCCCTCGTCGACGAAGATGTCGGCGATCGGGCGGCCCTGGGCGGCCACGATGTCGGCGTCGGTGTCCCGGTAGGGCGCGCCGAGCCGCTCGGCGAGCAGCGCGCCCACGGTGGACTTGCCCGAGCCCATCGGGCCGACCAGGACGACCAGCGGACCGGTGCTCACCGGATCTGGAGGTTGTCGAGGTAGGACCGGACGTTGCGGCGGGTCTCGGGAACCGAGTCGCCGCCGAACTTCTCCGCCACCGCGTCCGCGAGGACGAGCGCGACCATGGCCTCGGCCACGATCCCGGCGGCGGGCACCGCGCACACGTCCGAGCGCTGGTGGTGCGCCTTGGCCGCCTCGCCCGTCACCACGTCGATGGTGGCAAGGGCCCGGGGCACGGTCGCGATCGGCTTCATGGCGGCGCGTACGCGCAGCAGCTCGCCGGTGGTCAGACCGCCCTCCGTACCGCCCGCGCGGCCCGAGGTGCGCCTGACGCCGTCGGCGGTGTTCACGATCTCGTCGTGCGCCTGGGAGCCGGGGACGCGGGCCAGGCCGAAGCCGTCGCCGACCTCGACGCCCTTGATCGCCTGGATGCCCATCAGGGCGGCGGCGAGGCGGGCGTCCAGACGCCGGTCCCAGTGCACGTGCGAGCCGAGGCCCACCGGCACGCCGTACGCCAGGACCTCGACCACACCGCCGAGGGTGTCGCCGTCCTTGTGGGCCTGGTCGATCTCCGCGACCATCGCCTTCGACGCGTCCGCGTCCAGGCAGCGCACCGGGTCCTCGTCCAGCTTCTCGACGTCGGCCGGGGTCGGGTAGACGCCGTACGGAGCCTTCGCGGATGCAAGTTCGACCACGTGCGAGACGATCTCGATGCCGGCCGTCTCCTTCAGGTAGGAGCGGGCGACCGCGCCCAGGGCGACCCGGGCCGCCGTCTCCCGGGCGCTGGCGCGCTCCAGGATCGGACGTGCCTCGTCGAAGCCGTACTTCTGCATGCCCGCCAGGTCCGCGTGGCCCGGCCGGGGGCGCGTCAGCGGCGCGTTGCGGGCGAGGTCCGCGAGGATCTGCGGGTCCACCGGGTCGGCCGACATGACCTGTTCCCACTTGGGCCACTCGGTGTTGCCGACCATGATCGCGACGGGCGAGCCCATCGACAGGCCGTGGCGGACGCCGCCGAGGAAGGTGACCTCGTCGCGCTCGAACTTCATCCGCGCGCCGCGTCCATAGCCCAGGCGCCGCCGGGCCAGGTGGTCCGCCACCATCTCCGTGGTGATCGGGACGCCGGCCGGAAGGCCCTCCAGCGTCGCCACCAGTGCGGGGCCGTGCGACTCCCCCGCGGTCAGCCAGCGCAACCTGCTCAACGGTGCTCCTCGTAGCTCGCGCGTCCTGGTCCTACGAGCGCGGCCGGGTGCGCGGCCCTGGCCCGCCACCCCTGATCCTCCCACGTCCACGGGGGTGGCCCGGGACCGGTCCAGCCGGCGGACGGGCTTCCCGGCCGGGTGCGGGCCGCCCGGGACCCGTCCCGCGGGTCCCCGCGCCCCCGGGAGGTACGGCTCAGCGGGCGGCCAGGGCCCGCTCGCCCGCCTCGCGCATGACCGCCAGCGGGGCCTTCGCCACGCCGGTCATCTGCTCCACCTGGAGCACCGCCTGATGCACCAGGAGGTCGAGGCCGCCCACGACCGCTCCCCCGCGCCCGGCCCAGGCACCCGCCAGCGGGGTCGGCCAGGGGTCGTAGAGGACGTCGAAGAGGGTGCCGGGCCGTTCGGGCACGGCCGCCGCGAGCGCGTCGGTGGTGCCCGCCGGGGTGGTGGCGACGACCAGCGGCGCCCCGAAGGCCTCGGCCGCGTCCGCCCAGTCGGCGGTGCGCACGGCCACCCCGAGCCGCTCGCCCCAGCCCCGCATCTCCTCGGCCCGGGCGGCGCTGCGCACATACGCGGTGACCTCTCCCGTGCAGATACGGGCGAGGGCGGCGAGCGCGGAGGACGCCGTGGCGCCCGCGCCGAGCACCGCGGCCGAGCCGACCCGTTCCACACCGCGCTCGCGCAGGGCGGCCAGCATGCCGGGGATGTCGGTGTTGTCGCCGTAGCGGCGTCCGTCGGCGGTGAGGACGACGGTGTTGACCGCCTCCACCGAGGAGGCGGTGTCGCTGATGCCGTCGAGCAGCGGGATGACCGCCCGCTTCAGCGGCATCGTGAGCGAGAACCCCGCCCACGACCGGTCGAGTCCGCCGAGGAAGCCGGGCAGCGCGGCCTCGTCCACCTCGAAGCGGTCGTAGGACCAGTCGGTGAGGCCGAGTTCCCGGTAGGCGGCGCGGTGCAGCACCGGGGAGAGCGAGTGGGCGATGGGCGACCCCAGTACGGCCGCCCGTCGCGCACCGCTCTCCTGGCTCGTAGCGCTCACTGGCCGGCTTTCTCCTCTTCGTACTTCCTGCGGTTCTGCTCGTGCTCTTCGTTGGTGACCGCGAACAGTGTGTTGTTCTCGGTGACGGAGACGAAGTAGTACCACGGGCCGGGCGTCGGGTTGAGCGCCGAGTGCAGCGCGGACTCACCGGGGTTGCCGATGGGGCCGGGCGGCAGGCCGTGGATGTAGTACGTGTTGTACGGGTGCTTGAAGTCCCGCAGGTGCTTGACGGCACCGATGTCCAGGGTCGACTGGCTCTTGGCGTAGTTGACCGTGGAGTCGAAGTCGAGCAGGCCGTAGGTCTCCGTGTTGTTGGGCTTGAGGCGGTTGTAGACGACCCGCGCGACCTTGTCGAAGTCGTGCTTGTACTTGCCCTCCGCCTGGACGAGGCTGGCGACGGTGATGAGCTGGAGCGGCGACTTCAGGCCGAGCTTGGACGCCATGCCCTTCAGGTCGACCTTGCCGTACTCGGTGTTGGCGCGCGCGACCATCTTGCGCAGCACCTCCTCGGGCTTGGTGCCCTTGGCGACCGGGTAGCTGGCCGGGTAGAGGAAGCCCTCCAGCGGGTCCTGGATGTCCTTGTTGTCGTTGGCCCAGTCGGGCAGGCCGAGCTTCGTCGCCTGGCTCTTGGCGATGTCCTTGGTCGTGCCCGCCTTGAGTTCGAGGCGCTTGTCGATCTGTTCGTAGACCCAGGCGTTGCGTTTGCCCTCGGGAATGATGAGGTTGTTGCGGCTCGCCGGGTTGAGCATGGCGGCGACCGCGTTGGCCGCCGACATCCCCTTGTTGAGGGTGTAGACACCGGCCTGGAGGGTCTTGCCCTTGGGGTTCTCGTTCTGCGCGGAGACGAAGGCGCCCTGGCTCTTGACCACCCCGGCCTTCGCCAGGATGCTGCCGATCTCGTAGCCGCCGGCGCCCTGCGGGATCTCCACCTGGATGGGGGTGGAGCCGGCTCCCACGTAGTCGGGGGCCGCGCCGAACTTCTTCTGCCAGAACTGGTAGCCGAAGTAGCCCGCGCCGCCCACGCCCAGCGAGAAGACCACCACGAGCACCAGGCAGGCGCGTCCGCTCTTGCCCTTCTTCTTGCTCTTGCCCCGGCGGTCACGGCCGCCGCCCCGCCGGGAGCGCGGCTCTTCCTCGTCCTCGTCGGCGTCGGGCCCGTCACCGTCGCCGCCGAAGAACGGGTGGTTCTCCTCCTCGGGCTCCGGCTCCTCGGGGTTCCACTCGAGTGCCTGCTCGGGCACCGTCCGCCGCTGCCCGGGGGGCTGCGGCGGCGGATACGCCTCGGGCGTGGCGTAGTAGTCCTGGTTCTCGGCGCCGTAGCCCGGGTAGCCCTCGGTCTGCTGGCCCGCGTAGGGCATGGCGGCCTGCTGGCCGGTGTCCCATCCCGCGTGGTACTGGGCCTGCTGGGCGTACTGCTGCTCCTGCGGGTAGCCCTGCTGGGGCTGTTCGCCGTAGTGCGGCTGCTGGCCGTAGGACTCCTGCGGCTGCTGCGCGTACTGCTGCTGAGAATGCTGCTCGTGCTGGGGGTGCTGCTGGTGCTCCGGATGCTGCTGGTGCTGGGGATGCTGCTGGGCGTACTGCTGCTGAGGGTGCTGCTGATCGCCGTACGGAGCCTGACCGGGCGCGGTCTGCTGCGCGCCCCACCCCTGGTCCCCGTAGAGAGGATCCTCGGGATGCCACGGTTCGGAGCCTGCGCCCCGGCCATACTCAGTCATCGGTCCCCTAGAGCCGCGAGGCATCCGGACGGTCCGCCTCTTTTGCTGTGCGGCTGCTGTTCGAATGTCGCCGCATCGCGCGGAACGTTACCGTATCGCGATCAGATAACCACTTCGACGCCCTCGCCGGGCGGGCGTCCTGACACCCGTTCGGCCTCAAGCGCGGTCTGAAGAATGATCACCGCAGCTGCCTGGTCGATGACCGACCTGCCCTTCTTCGCCTTCACCCCGGAGGCGCGCAGCCCCTGGGTGGCCGTGACCGTCGTCATACGCTCGTCGACCAGCCGGACCGGAACCGGAGCGATCCCCTTCGCCAGTTCATGGGCGAACTTGCGCACCTTGACGGCCGCCGGCCCCTCGCCCCCGCTGAGGGAGCGAGGCAGCCCCATGACGACCTCGATCGGCTCGTACTCCTCGACGAGCAGGCGCAACCGCCGGTGGGCGGCCGGGACGTCACGTCCCGGCACGGTCTCCACCGGCGTGGCGAGGACCCCGTCGGGGTCGCACGAGGCGACCCCGATCCGGGCGTCCCCGACGTCGATCGCGAGACGTCGTCCGCGTCGCATCAGACGGTCTCGCCGACCTGGCGCTCGACGGCGTCGACGGCGTCGCCGATCGCGTCCGGGTTCTGGCCGCCGCCCTGGGCGACGTCGGGCTTGCCGCCACCGCCGCCACCGAGGGTCTTGGCGGCGGTACGCACCAGCTCACCGGCCTTGAGACCGCGCTCGCGGGCGGCCTCGTTGGTGGCGATCACCGTCACCGGGCGGCCGTTGGCCGTGCTGAACAGGGCCACCACGGCCGGGCGGTCCGAAGCGCCCGAGCGCTGGTCCAGCCGGCCGCGCACATCGAGGACGAGCTTGCGCAGGTCGTCGGCGGAGGTGCCGTCCGGCACCCGGCCGGTGACCAGGGCGACGCCCCGGACGTCCTTGGCCCCCTCGGCGAGCCCGGCGGCGGCCTGGAGCACCTTCTCCGCGCGGAACTTCTCGATCTCCTTCTCGGCGTCCTTCAGCTTGCCGAGCATGGCGGAGATCTTCTCCGGCAGCTCCTCGGGGCGTCCCTTGACCAGCTCCTGGAGCTGGGCGACGACCGTGTGCTCACGGGCGAGGAAGTTGTACGCGTCGACGCCGACCAGGGCCTCGATCCGGCGCACGCCGGAGCCGATGGACGACTCGCCGAGCAGCTTCACCAGGCCCAGCTGGGCGGTGTTGTGGACGTGCGTGCCGCCGCAGAGCTCCTTGGAGAAGTCCCCGATGGTGACCACGCGCACGCGCTCGCCGTACTTCTCGCCGAACTCGGCGATGGCGCCCTGCTTCTTGGCCTCGTCGATCGACATGACCTCGGCCTGGACGTCCAGTTCCCGGGCGAGCACCTCGTTGATCTTCTGCTCGACGTCGGTGAGGACCGTGCCGGGAACGGCGGCGGGCGAGCCGAAGTCGAAGCGGAAGCGGCCCGGCGAGTTCTCCGAACCGGCCTGGGCGGCCGTCGGGCCGAGCGCGTCGCGCAGGGCCTGGTGGGTGAGGTGGGTGGCGGAGTGGGCGCGGGCGATGGCGCGCCGGCGCCGGGTGTCGATGACGGCGTGGGCCGTGGCGCCGAGGGTGACCTCGCCGACCTGGACGACACCCTTGTGGACGTGGACGCCGGGGACCGGCTTCTGCACGTCGCGGACCTCGATGACCGCGCCGCTCTCCAGCTTGATGCGGCCCTGGTCGGCCTGCTGGCCGCCGCCCTCGGCGTAGAAGGGGGTGCGGTCGAGGACGACCTCGACCTCGTCGCCCTCGGAGGCGGCGGGCGAGGGCACGCCGTCGACGAGCAGACCGACGACCCGCGACTCGTTCTCGGTGAGCGTATAACCGGTGAAGTCGGTCGCGCCGGAGACGTCGGCCACCTCGCGGTAGGCGGACAGGTCGGCGTGACCGGTCTTCTTGGCCTTGGCGTCGGCCTTGGCCCGCTCGCGCTGCTCCTTCATCAGACGGCGGAAGCCGTCCTCGTCCACCGAGAGGCCCTGCTCGGCGGCCATCTCCAGGGTGAGGTCGATCGGGAAGCCCCAGGTGTCATGGAGCAGGAAGGCCTTCTCACCGGCGAGGACCGTGCCGCCGCCGGCCTTGGTCTCGGTGACGGCGCTGTCCAGGATGTTGGTGCCGCCCTTGAGGGCCTTGAGGAACGCGGCCTCCTCGGCGAGCGCGACCGTCTCGATGCGCTTGCGGTCGGTGACCAGCTCCGGGTACTGCTGCCCCATGGTGTCGATCACGACGTCGATGAGGTCCTGGACGACCGGGCCGGTGGCGCCCATCAGGCGCATGTTGCGGATGGCGCGGCGCATGATGCGGCGCAGCACATAGCCGCGGCCCTCGTTGCCGGGGGTGACCCCGTCGCCGATGAGCATCACGGACGTACGGATGTGGTCGGCGACCACCCGCATGGAGACGTCGGTGTCGTGCTTGTCGCCGTAGCGGACGCCGGTGAGCTCGGTGGCCTTGTCCATGACCACACGCAGGGTGTCGGTCTCGTACATGTTCCGCACGCCCTGCAGGATCATGGCGAGACGTTCGAGGCCGAGACCGGTGTCGATGTTCTTCGACGGCAGGTCACCGAGGATCGGGAAGTCCTCCTTGCCGTCGCCGGCGCCCCGCTCGTACTGCATGAAGACCAGGTTCCAGATCTCCACGTACCGCTCGTCGTTGACGGCCGGGCCGCCCTCGACGCCGAACTCGGGGCCGCGGTCGTAGTTGATCTCGGAGCAGGGGCCGCAGGGGCCGGGGACGCCCATGGACCAGAAGTTGTCCTTCTTGCCCAGGCGCTGGATGCGCTCGGCCGGGACGCCGACCTTCTCGCGCCAGATCCGCTCGGCCTCGTCGTCGTCGAGGTAGACCGTGATCCAGAGCTTCTCCGGCTCCAGGCCGAAGCCGCCGTCGGCCACGGGGCTGGTCAGCAGCTCCCAGGCGAGCTGGATCGCGCCTTCCTTGAAGTAGTCGCCGAAGGAGAAGTTGCCGCACATCTGGAAGAACGTGCCGTGCCGGGTGGTCTTGCCGACCTCTTCGATGTCCGGCGTACGCACGCACTTCTGCACGCTGGTGGCGCGCGGGGCGGGCGGCTTGGTCTCCCCCAGGAAGTACGGCTTGAACGGCACCATGCCCGCGTTGACGAGGAGCAGAGTCGGGTCGTCCGCGATGAGCGACGCCGAAGGGACGACGGTGTGACCGCGCTCCTCGAAGAAGCTCAGCCAGCGGCGGCGGATTTCAGCCGACTCCATCAGTGGTCCTCATTCCGGTTGTACGAGATCTTCTTGTAGGAGATCTTCGGGTTCTGCTGGTCGGGTTGGTCGATGGCCGCGAGGCGGCGCTGCGCCGGGAGTTCGCGCACGTTGGACGCGTTCAGGCCCAGCGCGTCGTTGAGCTCGGACTCGCGTTGCGCCATGCCCGCCTTCACGTCGAGCGCGAAGTCCTTGAGCCGGTGGCCCGCCTCGATCGCCTTGTCGGCGGTGCGCGCGGCCAGCGACTCCGGGGTCAGCTGCTTCAGCTTCCGGTTGACCTTGGTGGTGGCCCACACACCGGCCGCGGCGCCCGTGGTGAACCAGAACGTACGGCGGAACATCGCAGCCTCAGCCCTTTCGCTTCCTCCGCCGCGCGGACGGCAGAGTCCGCCCGACGATCACCGTACGAGGCGGCTCGGCGGGCTCGGTTTTCCGTCCGATGGCCCGGCGCACCCCGTACCCGAAGGCCGCGACCTTCACCAGCGGGCCGCCGAAGGTCGAGGCGACCGTGGTGGAGAGCGCCGAGGCGTTGGAGGTGACCTCCTGGACGTCCGAGGCGATCGCGTCGACCCGGTCCAGCTGGGTCTGTGCCGAGCGCACCGCCGTCGAGGCGTCCGCGAGCAGCGGGACGGCCTGTTCGGTCACCTCGGCCACCAGCTTGGTCGTCGCCTTCAGCGTCTGGGCCAGCCGCACGAGGACTACGGCGAGGAAGGACACCAGGATCGCCCAGAAGACGGCCACCAGGATCCCGGCCACCTCTCCACCGGACACTTCGCACCGCTCCCCGCACATCGACCGTCGGACAAGAAAAAGTTGTCCCCCGACCCTATCGCGCCGAGGGTCTTGCCCCCTACCGCATTCCGGGGCCCGCGCGAGCGGAGTCCCGTCACCCGCTTGTACGCAGTGCTAGCCCTTGAGTACTCTGCGTGTCCTATGCGCTCCCCTGTGCCCTCAGAGCTGAATCGCTTCGTCGGGCGAGAACGTGAACTGGCCGCGCTGCACGGGCTGCTGGCCGAGGCGCGGCTGACCACCGTGGTCGGGGTCGGCGGTGTCGGCAAGACGCGGCTGGCACTGAACGCCGCCTCCACCGCGGCCGTGCAGGAACGCTACTGCGACGGCGTCGGGGTCGCGGACCTGTCCACGGTCACCGATCCGGACCTGCTCGACCACGCGGTGGCGGAGGCGCTCGGCCTCACCGACCACACCAGCCGCCCGCCGCGCCGCGCCCTCCTGGAGCACCTGGCCGACCGCACCCTGCTCCTCGTCCTGGACGGCTTCGAGCAGGTCGTGGACGCCTGCGCGGAGCTGGTGTGCGCGCTGTTGCGCCACTGCCCCGGGCTGCGGGTGCTCGCCGCCGGGCGGCTGCCGCTGCGGCTGGCCGGCGAACGGCTGCTGGCGCTGGCTCCGATGGACGACGAGGACGCGGTGGCCCTCTTCGCCGACCGGGCCGCCGCGGTCCGCGGCGGCCTCGCCCCCACCGGCGAGTCGGCCGCGACCGCCCTGGAGCTGTGCCGCAGGCTCGACGGGATCCCGCTGGCCCTGGAGCTGGCGGCCGGACGGCTCGGCGCGCTCTCGGTGGAGCAGGTGCTGCGCCGCCTGGACGACCGGTTCCGGCTGCTGACCGGCGGCGGGTGCGGGGTGCTCGCGCGCCATCAGACGCTGCGCACCACGATCGGCTGGAGCCACGAGCTGTGCACCCCGGCCCAGCGGCTGCTGTGGGCCCGGCTCTCGGTGTTCGCCGGGCAGTTCGACCTGGAGGCCGTCGAGTACATCTGCGTCGGCCCGGACCTGCCGCCCGAGTCCGTGCTCGACGTGCTGCAGGAGCTCCTGGACCACTCGCTGGTGGTGCGCGAGGACGGCCCGGCGGGCGTGCGCTACCGGATGCTCGACACCGTACGGGAGTACGGCGCCGACTGGCTGGAGGCGGCCGGGGACGCCGAGCGGCTGCGCCGGCGCCACCGCGACTGGTACCTGGGGCTGGCCACCTGGTGCGAGCTGGACTGGTTCAGCCCGCGCCAGGCGGAGGTCGCGGTGCGGGTGGAGGCCGAGCTGCCCAATCTGCGGGCGGCGATGGAGCACTCGCTCGGCTGCGGGCAGGACACCCGTCTGGCGCGGTACCTGGCGGCCACGCTCTGGTTCTGCTGGGTGGGCTGCGGGCGGCTCGCCGAGGGCGCCCACTGGCTGGCGCTGGTCCTGGAGGCCGAGGACGGCGGCCAGGACGGGGCCCGGCTCAAGGCGCTGTGGGTGTTCGGCTACGTCTCGGTGCTGCGCGGCGACACGGCGGCAGCGGTCGCGGCCCTGCACGAGTGCCGCGAGGAGGCCGAGCGCACCGGCGACCCGGTGGCGCGCGCGTACGCGGTGCACCGCCTGGGCTGTCTGGCGCTGGTCTCGGACGACATGCCGGGGGCCGAGGAGCTGCTGCGGGCGGCGCTCGCGCAGTACGCGGAGATCGGCGAGCTGAACAGCAACGTCGTGATGGCGCGGATCGAGCTGGCGATGGCGGTGGCCTTCCTCGGTCATCTGGAGGAGGCCGTGGTGATGTGCGAGCAGGCGGTGGAGGTCTGCGAGGACCACGGCGAGCGCTGGGCCAGGGCGTACGCGCTGTATGTGCTCGGGTACGCGGCCTGGCACGCCAAGGACCTGGAGCGGGCGCGGGCGCTGCTCGGCGAGTGCCTGGAGATCGATCACGCCTTCCACGACCTGCTGGGCATGGTGCTGGCGCTGGAGCTGATGGCCCTGGTCGCGGTGGACGGCGGCGATCCGGTGGAGGCGGCCGTGCTGCAGGGGGCGGCCGAGGGGATCTGGCCGTCGGTGGGGCTGCCGCTGTTCGGCTCGGAGTGCTTCAACGCGGCCCATGTGCTGTGCGAGCGGCGGGCCCGGGAGCGCCTGGGCGACCCGGCGTACGAGACGTTCCGTCGCCAGGGCCGCGGGCTCGGCCTGGACGCGGCGGTGGCCCGGGCACGGGCGGGCACGGCCGGAAGCGTCCCCGAGGCGCCCCCGGCCCGTGCGGAGGCGGCGGCCCCGAGAACGCGAGAGCCCGCCGCCTCCCGCTCCGTACGGAGCGAGGGGACGGCGGGCCGCAGCGCGGAACGCTGACTACTGCGCCTGGATCAGCGGGCGTAGTACTCGACGACGAGCTGCTCGTCGCAGATGACCGGGATTTCCTTGCGGTTCGGGTCACGGTCCAGGCGGAAGGCCAGGGCCTTCAGGTTCACCTGGAGGTAGCGCGGGGTCTCGCCCTCGCCGGCGTAGCCACCCTCGCGGGCGACCTGGAAGGGGTGCTTCTCACGGCTGCGCTCGCGCACGGTGATGACGTCGTCCGGACGGACACGGAACGACGGCTTGTCGACCTTGCCACCGTTGACCTCGATGTGGCCGTGGACGACCATCTGGCGGGCCTGGTAGATGGTGCGGGCGATGCCCGAACGCAGGACCAGGGCGTCGAGGCGACGCTCGAGCTCGACGACCAGCGCCTCGCCCGTCTTGCCCTCGGCCTTCTTGGCGCGGTCGTAGGCACGCGCCATCTGACGCTCAGAGATGTCGTACTGGGCGCGCAGACGCTGCTTCTCGAGCAGACGGACCTTGTAGTCCGAGTTCTGCTTGCGGCCACGGCCGTGCTCGCCCGGCGGGTACGGACGGGCCTCGAAGTACTTGACGGCCTTCGGCGTCAGCGCGATACCGAGCGCACGGGACTTCTTGACCTTGGGACGCGACTGGTTAGGCACGTTCTCCAAACCTCCATGGTTGGGTTAGGTTAGGCTCACCTTACTCAAGGAGATCGTATGTCTCGTCCGGGGAACACCAGTCACATCACGGACAGCACGAAGAAGGCCGCACCCGCAGAAGGGGCCGACTCCACCGGCCCGCAGAACGGGGCCGGTACCGGTGCGCAGCATGCCACCGGTCACGTGACGGAGGTCCGATCAGATCGTGGTCAGCCGCGTCCCAGCGGACATGAAATCGCGCGGATGCCGTCAGCAGCCGAGCGCACACGAACTCTCGTACATAGTACCTGCTCGTCCGTGCTGCTTCCGACCGGCCTTGAGGGAGCCCGCCCGGAGCTGCTGATGCCCAGGCTGCGCAACGTCGGGCCCGAGGGTGATCTGTTCCTGCTCTTCCCGGCCGACTCCCCCGCCGTACGGGCCGCGACCCACGCCCAGGACGACGAGCTCTCCGCCGTCCTGGAGATCACCGATGTGGCGCCGGTCTCCGTCCCCCACCGTATCCGGGGCCGCGCCTGGATCACCGGCTGGCTCACCCGCGTGCCCGGCCTCGCCCCGCCCGGCAGCATGACGCTGCGCCTGGAGGTGAAGGAGGGGTACGTGGACGATCTGTGGGGCGCGAGCGCGGTGGAGCCCGAGGCGTTCGCCGCCGCCGAGCCCGATCCGCTGGTCCGGGACGAGGCCGAGCTGCTCCAGCACCTCCACGCGCACCACGGGGAGCAGGTGCGCTCGCTGTGCGCGCTGGTGGCCCGGCTCGGGCCCGAGGGGGACCGGGGGATGACATCCGTCACGCCGCTGGCGCTCGACCGGTTCGGGCTGCGGGTGCGGTTCCGGGACACCGACGGGCGCTGCTTCGACGCGCGCTTCGAGTTCCCGGAACCGGTGACCGGGCTCGTCCCGCTGCGCCGGGCCGTGCGGCGGCTCTTCGAGGCGGCGACGGGCTGAGAACGGCCGTATCCGGCCGGGCGGCCCGGGCACGGGGCCGCCGGGGCGGGTGCTACTCCCCCCGGCCCAGCCGTTCGCGGACCTTCTCCACCACGTCCGCGTACCGCGCTTCCGCGCCGTAGCGCGTGGGTTCGTAGTAGCGCCGGTCGGCGACCGCGTCCGGCGCGTACTGCTGGGCGGCGATCGCGCCCGGCACGTCGTGCGGGTACACATACCCCTGGGCGTGGCCGAGCTTGGCCGCGCCCTTGTAGTGGCCGTCGCGCAGATGCGGCGGGACCGGACCGGCCAGGCCCTTGCGGACGTCCTCCATCGCGGCGGCGATCGCGGTCGTCGCCGCGTTCGACTTGGGGGCCAGGGCCAGGGCGATGGTGGCGTGGCTCAGGGTGAGGGCCGCCTCGGGGAAGCCGATCATGGCGACCGCCTGGGCGGCGGCGACGGCCGTCGGCAGCGCGGTCGGGTCGGCGAGGCCGATGTCCTCGCTCGCGGAGATCATCAGCCGGCGGGCGATGAACCGCGGGTCCTCGCCCGCCTCGATCATCCTCGCCAGATAGTGCAGCGCCGCGTCCACGTCCGAGCCGCGGATCGACTTGATCAGGGCGCTCGCCACGTCGTAGTGCTGGTCGCCGTCCTTGTCGTACTTCACGGCCGCCCGGTCGACCGTCTCCTCGACGGTCCGGAGCGTGATCTCCCGCTCCTCCTGGGCCAGGGCCGAGCCCGCCGCCGCCTCCAGGGCGGTCAGCGCGCGCCGGGCGTCGCCGCCCGCGATCCGCAGCAGATGCGCCTCGGCGTCCTCGGCCAGCGTCACCGCGCCGCCGAGCCCGCGCTCCTCCTCGACCGCGCGGCGCAGCAGGGCGCGCAGGTCGTCGTCGGTGAGCGGCTCCAGGGTCAGCAGCAGGGAGCGGGAGAGCAGCGGGGAGATCACCGAGAAGTACGGGTTCTCGGTGGTGGCCGCGATCAGCGTCACCCAGCGGTTCTCCACCGCGGGGAGCAGTGAATCCTGCTGGGCCTTGGAGAAGCGGTGGATCTCGTCGAGGAAGAGGACGGTCTCCTTGCCGAAGCCGCCGATGGCACGGCGGGCCCCGTCGATCACGGCCCGCACTTCCTTGACGCCCGCGGTGATCGCCGAGAGCTCGACGAACCGCTTGTTGGTCGCCTTCGACACCACATACGCCAGCGTCGTCTTGCCGGTGCCCGGCGGGCCCCAGAGGATCACGGAGGAGGGCCCGGCGGGGCCGCCGCTCCCCTCCCCCACCAGGCGCCGCAGCGGCGAGCCGGGCCGCAGCAGATGCTGCTGCCCGACCACTTCGTCGAGGACGCGCGGGCGCATCCGGACGGCCAGAGGGCTGCCCGCCGGGTCTTTCTCCTGGCGGTCCTCTGCGGCTGCGGTGAACAGGTCGGGCTCCACGTCAAGAACCCTATGCCACCCCACTGACAATGCCGTCAGGACGGCGAAAACCCCTGTTCAGGCCCGGTCGGGGCGTGAACAGGGGCTGTCCCGTAAGCCGCGTCAGCTGGTCCAGAAGTCCCACCAGCGGGTCAGGATCAGCATGCCGATGATCCCGACGTGCACCACCGGCAGCACCCAGGTGAACTCCGACAGGAACGACTTCAGCCAGCCCGGGGCCGGCAGCAGGCCGCGGCGGATGTTGTGCGAGGTCACGTACCAGAACATGAGGATCGTGGCGACCCAGGCCAGGGAGCACCACAGGCACAGCGCGTTGATCCGGTACAGCGACTGGAACTGCAGCCAGGTGCAGAATCCGACGCCGAAGAGCGTGCCCGCGTTGAGGGTCAGCCAGTACCAGCGCCGGAAGCGGGCGCCCGCCAGCAGGCTCATGCCGACCGCGATGACGATCCCGTACGCCACCAGGCCCAGCATCGGGTTCGGGAAGCCGAACGCCGAGGCCTGGTCGCTCTTCATGATGTTGCCGCAGGAGACCACCGGGTTGAGGCTGCACCCGGGGGTGAAGTTCGGGTCCTCCAGCAGCTTGAACTTGTCGAGCGTGATGACCCAGGCCGCGAGCAGTCCGGCGGCGCCCGTGATCACCAGGAGCCACGCGAACGCGCGGCCGGCACCGACGGTGCCCTCGGTGCTCATCTGCTCCCGGCCGGAGGAGACGTCGTCAACTGTTGTGGTCATATCGCCGTTCCGTCATTCCGTGGCTGCTGGGCACGGGCCATTGTGCCGCAATCCGTTGCGTCTCCAGCGTTCGATACGGATAAAGGACGTACGCGCAATGCACCGAGTTGACGTCCGGACCCGCCTACCTCGCTCGCGCCGTCACCAAGACCGCTGCGTTTCGTTACCACGTGGCTCCGCACACGCGGAGGTGACCCCGGCGCGATGAACAACGCGAACCGGTGGGGAGCTTGGTCCCCGCACATGCGGGGCTCAGGGCCGGACGGGCTGCCCGTCCGGCCCTCCGACGTCACTTGAGCCTGGCGCTCAGTACGTCGACGGCAGCGTCCACGGCAATCGATTCCTGCTCCCCGGACTCCATGTCCTTGAGCTGCACCACGCCTTCGGCCAGGTCCCGTTCGCCCGCGACGAGCGCAAACCGGGCGCCCGAGCGGTTGGCTGCCTTCATCGCCGCCTTGATGCCCTTCCCCCCGTACGAGAAGTCCGTTGCCACTCCCGCCCGGCGGAGCCGCATGACCACGCGGAACAGCACCCGTCGCGCCTCCTCGCCCAGCGGCACGGCGAACACGCTGGTCGCGGAGGGGATGTCGAGGGTGACGCCCTCGGCCTCCAGCGCCAGGACCGTACGGTCCACACCCAGCGCCCAGCCCACCGACGGCAGCGCGGGGCCGCCGATCATCTCGGAGAGGCCGTCGTAGCGGCCACCGCCGCCCACCGCGGACTGCGAGCCCAGGCCGTCGTGGACGAACTCGAAGGTGGTGCGGGTGTAGTAGTCCAGGCCGCGCACCAGCCGGGGGTCGTCCTCGTAGGCCACGCCCTCGGCGTTGAGGAGCTCGCGGACCTCCTCGTGGTACGCCTTGCACGCGTCGCACAGGTAGTCGCGCAGCAGCGGCGCCCCCGCCAGCTGCTTCTGGACCGCGTCCCGCTTGTCGTCGAGGACGCGCAGCGGGTTGATCTCGGCCCGGCGCAGGGTGTCCTCGTCGAGGTCGAGGCCGCGCAGGAAGTCCTGGAGTGCGTCCCGGTAGACGGGCCGGCACTCCTGGTCGCCCAGCGAGTTCAGCAGGATGCGGAAGTGGCGCAGGCCCAGCGAACGGTAGGCGTCGTTCGCCAGGATGATCAGCTCGGCGTCCAGCGCCGGGTCCTCCGCGCCGATCGCCTCGGCGCCGACCTGCGAGAAGTGCCTGTAGCGGCCCTTCTGGGGGCGCTCGTAGCGGTAGTACGAGCCCGAGTACCAGAGCTTGACGGGGAGGTTGCCCGCCTTGTGCAGATTGGCCTCCAGGGCCGCGCGCAGCACGGACGCGGTGCCCTCGGGGCGCAGGGCGAGGCGGTCGCCGCCCTTGGTCTCGAAGGCGTACATCTCCTTGGTCACGATGTCGGTGGACTCACCGACACCGCGCGCGAAGAGCTCGACGTTCTCGAAGCCCGGGGTCTCGATGTAGCCGTAGCCCGACCGCCGCAGGGGCGCCGCGATGGCCTCGCGCACGGCGAGGAAGCGGGCCGAGTCGGGCGGGAGCAGGTCGTAGGTGCCCTTGGGAGCCTGGAAGGTACTCATGGGGAAGCTTCTCGTCACATTCCTCGTCGGGGAGAGGCGATGCCCTCTCCCGGGCCGGCGGCCACCTGCCGCAGATACGGGTTGGTGGCGCGCTCCTGGCCGATGGTGGTCTGGGAGCCGTGGCCGGACAGCACCACGGTCGAGTCGTCGAGCGGCAGGCACACCCGGCCCAGCGACTCGAGGAGCTCGGCGTGGCTGCCGCCGGGCAGGTCGGTGCGTCCGACGGAGCCGGCGAAGAGCAGGTCGCCCGAGAACAGGATCGGAGGGATGTCCTCCGCCTCGGGCAGCCCGAACGTCACCGACCCCTTGGTATGGCCGGGCGCGTGCGACACGGCGAGCTCCATACCGGCGAGCTCCAGCGTCGAGCCGTCCGTCAGCTCCTTGACGTCGTCCGGTTCGCCGATGGTCAGCTCGCCCATGATCTGCGCGCCGAAGGAGCGGCCGAGGGCCTTCTCCGGGTCGCTCATCATGTACCGGTCCGAGGGGTGGATCCAGGCGGGGACGTCGTGGGCGCCGCAGACCGGGACGACCGAGGCGCAGTGGTCGATGTGGCCGTGGGTGAGGACGACGGCGACGGGCTTGAGCCGATGCTTCCTGAGTACGTCCTCGACTCCCTGGGCGGCCTGGTGGCCCGGGTCGATGATCACGCACTCCTCGCCTGCGGCGGGGGCGACCAGGTAGCAGTTGGTCCCCCAGGCCCCGGCGGGGAACCCGGCAATGAGCACGATCGTCCTCAGTTTCTCGTACGGCGGGTGATTGCGGCTGTTCAGAGCCTACCGGCGCTGCTCCTGTCACAGCGAACCCATATACGGTACGGGCACAGTCCGCGCGTACACGCGTCCGTACGCCACTACACCGCACAAGGAGACCACCGGTGGTCAGCAGCGATCAGCGCCGGCGCCAGCTCGCCCGGGAGAAGTTCGAGCGTCAGCAGCGCCGCCGTGAGGAGGCCCGACGCAAGGCCAAGCGCCGCAACACCGTCATCGCGGCCACCCTCGCGGTGGTCGTCGCGGCGGGCGGGGCGGCCTTCGCGACGGGAGCCTTCGACAGCGACGACAAGAAGTCGGACGCCGCCTCCCCCTCCCAGACGCCGACGCCCCCGGCGAGCAAGGACTCGGCTCCGGAGCCGAAAATGGCGATCGACCAGAAGGCCTCGTACACGATGTCGCTGAAGACCAGCGCGGGCGACATCGCGTTCACGATGGCGGCGGCGAAGACCCCGCACACGGTCAACTCGTTCAAGTCCCTCGCCGACAAGGGTTACTTCAACAACACGAAGTGTCACCGGCTGACCACGCAGGGCATCTTCGTCCTCCAGTGCGGCGACCCCAAGGGCGACGGCACCGGCGGCCCCGGCTACACGATTCCCGACGAGAACCTGACGGCCCTGGGCAAGGCGGGCGCGGACGGTACGGTCACCTACCCGGCGGGCACCGTCGCGATGGCCAACACCGGCCAGCCGCACACCGGCGGCAGCCAGTTCTTCCTGGTCTACAAGGAGACCAAACTGCCGCCCACCTACACGCCGTTCGGCACGATGGACGCCGCCGGGCTCAAGGCCGTCCAGGAGGTCGCGAAGGCGGGTGTGGCGGGAGGCGCCGGGGACGGTGCGCCCAAGACGGCCGTCACCATCACGAAGGCCGCCGTCAACAAGGACTGACCCGCGGAATTCGGCCGCGCTGAGTGCGGACAGCCGGGCGGCCGGTCGCCTAGATTGGCGTTGTGCAGCGCGGTGACAAACGCGTTGTGGAGGGCGGGCGAGGCCCGTCCCGGAAACTGTGGACGATGCCATGAGGGCCGGATCCCTCGTGCGGGCATCATGTGGAGGAGGCGCTGTGAGCAGCGACCCGTGGGGCCGCGTCGATGAGACGGGCACCGTGTATGTGCGTACAGCCGAGGGCGAAGTCGTCGTCGGATCGTGGCAGGCGGGGACTCCCGAGGAGGCCCTGGCCTACTTCGAGCGCAAATACGAGGGCCTGGTTGTCGAGATCGGCCTCCTCGAACGGCGGGTGAGGACCACCGACCTGTCGGCGAAGGACGCCCAGGCGGCCATCGACCACCTGCGCACCCAGGTGGACGAGCACCACGCGGTGGGTGACCTCGACGCGCTGCGCAAGCGGCTCGACAAGCTCGTCGAGACCGTCGAGTCGCGGCGCGAGGAGCGCAAGGTCCAGAAGGCCAAGCAGACCGACGAGGCCAAGCACGCCAAGGAGGCGCTGGTCGCGGAGGCCGAGGAGCTGGCGCAGAGCGAGCAGTGGCGCTCGGCCGGTGAGCGGCTGCGGGCGCTCGTGGACACCTGGAAGGGCCTGCCCCGGCTCGACCGGAAGTCCGACGACGAGCTGTGGCACCGCTTCTCGCACGCGCGCTCGGCGTTCTCCAAGCGCCGCAAGGCGCACTTCGCGTCGCTGGACGCGCAGCGCGAGGAGGCCCGCAAGGCCAAGGAGAAGCTGGTCGTCGAGGCCGAGTCGCTGTCGTCGTCCACGGACTGGGCCACCACGGCGGCCCGCTACCGCGAGCTGATGACGGACTGGAAGGCCGCGGGCCGCGCCCAGCGCGAGGCCGAGGACGAGCTGTGGAACCGCTTCCGCGGCGCCCAGGACGTCTTCTTCGCGGCGCGCGGCGAGGTCTTCGCGGAGCGTGACGCCGAGCAGACCGAGAACCTCAAGCTCAAGGAGGAGCTGGCCGTCGAGGCCGAGAAGCTCCTCCCGGTGACCGATCTGAAGGCGGCCCGCGCGGCCTTCCGCGGCATCAACGAGCGCTGGGAGGCCATCGGCCATGTGCCGCGCGACGCGCGTCCCAAGGTCGAGGCCCGGATGCACGCCGTGGAGCGGGCCCTGAAGGAGGCCGAGGAGTCGGAGTGGCGCCGGACCAACCCGGAGGCACGCGCGCGTGCCGCGGGTCTGACGGGCCAGCTCCAGGCGGCCGTCGACAAGCTGCGCGGCCAGATCGACGCGGCGCGCGCGGCGGGCAACAACGCCCGGGCCGACAAGCTCGCCAAGGAGCTTGAGGGCCGCCAGGCGCTGCTCGACCAGGCTCTGAAGGGGCTGGAGGAGTTCGGGGGCTGACGCGCGGCGCAGTCTCCGGCATCGCACGAACGAGGGCCCGACCGTGTCACCACGGTCGGGCCCTCTTTCGTGTGTGCCCCGGGGTGGGTTAGGGCCGGCGGGCCGACGTCACCCGGTACACGTCGTACACGCCCTCCACTCCCCGCACGGCCTTCAGGACGTGCCCGAGGTGCTTGGGGTCGCCCATCTCGAAGGTGAAGCGCGAGGTGGCCACCCGGTCGCGGGACGTCTGGACGGCCGCGGACAGGATGTTGACGTGCTGGTCGGACAGGACGCGGGTGACGTCCGACAGGAGCCGGGAGCGGTCCAGCGCCTCGACCTGGATGGCGACCAGGAAGACCGAGGACTGGGTGGGCGCCCACTCGACTTCGAGGATCCGCTCCGGCTGCTGGGAGAGCGAGTCGACGTTGACGCAGTCCGCCCGGTGCACCGAGACTCCGCTGCCGCGCGTGACGAAGCCGATGATCGGGTCGCCGGGGACGGGCGTACAGCAGCGGGCCAGCTTGACCCACACGTCGTCGACGCCTTTGACCACCACGCCCGGGTCGGCGTTGGCCCGGCGCTTGCTGCGTCCGCGCGAGGGCGGCGCCGACTCGGCGATGTCCTCGTTGGCCGCCTCCTCGCCGCCGAGCGCCTGCACCAGCTTCTGGACGACGCCCTGCGCCGCCACATGTCCCTCGCCGATCGCCGCGTACAGCGAGGAGATGTCGGGGTAGCGCATCTCGTGGGCGAGGGTGACCAGGGAGTCGCCGGTGAGGATGCGCTGGATCGGCAGGTTCTGCTTGCGCATGGCGCGCGCGATGGCGTCCTTGCCCTGCTCGATCGCCTCGTCGCGGCGCTCCTTGGAGAACCAGCCGCGGATCTTGTTGCGGGCGCGCGGGGACTTGACGAAGCCCAGCCAGTCGCGCGAGGGCCCGGCGCCGGCCGCCTTGGAGGTGAAGACCTCCACCAGGTCGCCGTTGTCCAGGGTCGATTCCAGGGGCACGAGCCGGCCGTTGACGCGTGCGCCTATGGTCCGGTGGCCGACCTCGGTGTGGACCGCGTACGCGAAGTCGACGGGCGTGGCACCCGCCGGAAGCGCTATGACATCGCCCTTGGGGGTGAAGACGAAGACCTCGTTGCGCGACAGGTCGAAGCGCAGGGACTCCAGGAACTCGCTGGGGTCCTCGGTCTCCTTCTGCCAGTCGAGCAGCTGGCGCAGCCACGCCATGTCGTTGATGTGGTCGTCCTTGCCGGCCTTCTTCGGCACGTCGGTGCGCACCTTGGAGGCGCCGGCGACGGCCTCCTGCTTGTACTTCCAGTGCGCGGCGATGCCGTACTCGGCACGGCGGTGCATGTCGAACGTACGGATCTGGAGCTCGACGGGCTTGCCGTTGGGGCCGATGACCGTGGTGTGCAGCGACTGGTACATGTTGAACTTGGGCATCGCGATGTAGTCCTTGAACCGCCCCGGAACCGGGTTCCAGCGGGCGTGGACCGTGCCCAGCGCCGCGTAGCAGTCGCGGACGGTGTCCACCAGGACGCGGATGCCCACCAGGTCGTAGATCTCCGCGAAGTCACGGCCGCGGACGATCATCTTCTGGTAGACGCTGTAGTAGTGCTTGGGGCGGCCGGTGACGGTCGCCTTGATCCGGGCGGCCCGCAGGTCGGACTGGACCTCGTCGGTCACTATGGCGAGGTACTCGTCGCGCTTGGGCGCCCGCTCCGCCACCAGCCGCACGATCTCGTCGTACATCTTGGGGTAGAGGATCGCGAAGGCGAGGTCCTCCAGCTCCCACTTGATGGTGTTCATGCCCAGGCGGTGGGCGAGCGGAGCGTAGATCTCCAGGGTCTCGCGGGCCTTCTTCTCCTGCTTCTCCCGCTTGAGGTAGCGCATGGTGCGCATGTTGTGCAGGCGGTCCGCGAGCTTGATGACCAGGACGCGCGGGTCCTTGGCCATGGCGACGACCATCTTGCGCACGGTCTCGGCCTGCGCGGCGTCGCCGAACTGGACCCGGTCGAGCTTGGTGACACCGTCGACGAGCAGGGCCACCTGGTCGCCGAAGTCGCGGCGCAGGGTGTCCAGGCCGTACTCGGTGTCCTCGACGGTGTCGTGCAGCAGCCCGGCCATCAGGGTCGCCGGGTCCATGCCGAGCTCGGCCAGGATGGTGGTGACGGCGAGCGGGTGCGTGATGTACGGGTCGCCGCTCTTGCGCTTCTGGCCGCGGTGCCAGCGCTCGGCGACCTGGTAGGCCTTCTCGACCTGGCGCAGCGTGGCGCTCTCGATCTTCGGGTCGTTGCTGCGCACTATCCGCAGCAGCGGTTCGAGGACCGGGTTGTACGCGGAGGTGCGCTGCACCCCGAGGCGGGCGAGCCGGGCGCGGACGCGGTTGGAGGAGCCGCCGCCCGTGCGGGCCGGCGGGCTCGCGGAGGACGCGGTCTTGGGGGCCGGGGCCGCCGCGAGGGGCCGCTGGGGCGTCTGCGGGGCGACCGGCTCGGTCTCCGCCGCGGGCTGCTGG
>NZ_JBJHPC010000451.1:0-5884 GCF_045257485.1 Streptomyces sp. YS-3
GGGGGCCTCCTCTGCCGGGGGCGGTGGTTCTGCGCGGAGGAGTGCCTGCCGAGGGGGACGACTGCGGACCGGAGGGAGTCAGTCGCAATTCGTAATTGCCCGTCTCCGGGTTGAGCACCCACTGGTCTGCCGGGTCGACTTCCTCTGCCCGCCCACGGCTCTGCGCATCCACGGTTGCCTTAGTCCTCCGTCGGTGCCACTCGAGTCACTTCCCCCAAAGCGCTCAGTCATTCGATCCTGCGGTGTCCGGCCCCGGGGGCCACAAGCACCGGGTCGCGTCACACTATCTGTCCAGTTGAGCCAAGAGCGACGGCCGTGACAAATTCCACGCCCCTTACAACCGGGCAATCCACCCAATCCGCATCGCGCCTTCTTATCCGTTGGCACACGCTTTACTCGCACATGCCCACCGCGGCATTCGAACCCGAGTAGGTCGGGGTCGGAGTGGGCGAAGCCGGATCGTCGGGCTTGTCGTCCGAGGCCGAGCCGTCCGCCCGCTCGGGCGATCCCGTACGCCCATCCCCGTCCCCCTTCTCCTTCTCCGCGGAGCCCGCGGGCGTCACATGGAGCGGCTGGTCGTCCCTGAGCTGCTGGAACAGCACCCGCGCGGCCGGCTGGACCAGCTCGTCACGGTTGATGTCGTTCACGTACGGCCGGCGCGGCACGGTGAGGAACTGCACCTTGTCGGTCGGGATTCCGCGCATCCCGCGCACCAGGTCGTACAGGTCCCGCAGCGAATTCAGCCCCGGGTCGGTGGTCAGCGACTTCGTCATCGCGTCCAGGACCGGATAGAGCCGGGTCGGATTGAGCAGCACGCCATTGCTCTGCGCCTTGCGCACCAGCGAGCCGAGGAACTGCTGCTGGCGGTCCATGCGCTCGGTGTCGCTGCCGTCCCCGAAGCCGTGCCGGGCCCGGACGAAGCCCAGCGCCTGCTCGCCGTGGAGCGTCTGGCGGCCCGCGGGGAGCCGCAGATGCGCCTGCCGGTCGTCCACCGGCTCCTTGAGGCAGACCTCGACGCCGTCCACCGCGTCCACCATGTCCTTGAAGCCGCTGAAGTCGACGATCATGTGGTGGTCGATACGGATCCCGGTGAGCTTCTCCACCGTACGGATGGTGCAGGCGGCGCCGCCGAACTCGAACGCCCAGTTGAACTGGGCCAGTTGGGCCTTGGAGCGGGTGCCGTCCTGCTTGAGGCAGTCGGGCACGTCCGCCATCAGGTCGCGCGGCAGCGAGACGGCCGTCGCGGACTTCCGGTCCGCCGCCAGGTGCAGCAGGATCGTGGTGTCCGAGCGCTGGCTCCCGCCGTCGTCACGGCCGTACGCGCTGTTGCTGCCCGCGCGCGAGTCCGAGCCGATGAGCAGCAGGTTCTGCGCGTTGCCGGTGCCAGGCGGGGGGCGCTCCTTCTCGTAGCGCTCCAGCTCGGCGGCGGCCGTGGTGTCGGTGCGGATGTTGCCGTCGAGCTTCTTGTAGATCCACCAGCCGGTGCCGGCGGCGGCCAGTACGAGGAAGGAGACACCGAGGGCGGTCCAACGCAGCCAGTGGTGGCGGGTGTTGGGTGCTTCGGGTCCTCCGGGTGCTTCCGGTCCTTCGGACGCTTCCGGTCCTCCGGGTGCTTCCGGGGCCTCGGCCGCGTCCGGCTCCCGCGGCCCGGCCGGGGCGCCCGGGGCGTCCGGCGACAGGGTGGGTCCCGCCGGCTCCGGGGGCGTCGGCGTGTCCGGTCGTGGCTCGTCCCCGGCCCGGTGGTCGGGCTCGGGGGGCGGGCTGTCGGTCACGTCGGCGTCCATCCTTCACGGGGTCGGCGGCGTACGGAAAGCCGCCGGGGCACCCCGGTAGACGGTCGTCGCGCGCGCTTGGTTGTGTGGCGTACCGCCGATCATCCACCGGAGTCGAGTCCGGGACCCCGGGGACTCGGCCCGCTGTGGGCCACAAGGGTGGCACCGGGGGGATGGTCGTACCGGGTGCGCGCGACGAAGGTGCGACAGATGTCCGAGGGCCGTTCTGGCGCTCGACGCGGGCCGCCGGTGGTCCTGCCGGCGGCCCGCGCGCCCGTCACACCGCCCAGTGCGTGACCCGCTCGCTCTCGATCCGCTTCTCCAGCACGCCGTCGGCCAGTTGGGCCACGTTGCGGCAGAGGACCACCGAGGCGCCGGAGGCCAGCGGCGCGTACAGTCCGCGCGCCAGCCCCTCCCAGCCGTCGTACGGGAGCGTCGACAGCAGCCGCGAACCGGGCGCCAGGCCCAGGGCCGCCGCCTCCGCGCGGGCGCGCTCGACCAGCTCGGCCGCGCTCATTTCGGCGCCGTCCACGGCGAGCGCGGGCCCCGCCGGGTCGACCGGCGCGTACGGCGCGAACCGGTCGCCCTGGCTCGGCACCTCGACCGCGTAGTCCTGGAACCCGGCGGGCAGCTGCGGGAAACGGCCGCCGAGCGGGCGCAGCGCGAGCGCCACCCGCTCGCCGGAGCAGGCGCGGGCCTCCTCCAGCGCGTCCGGCCCCGCCACCACGAGGTCCGCGCCCGCCGGGTCGCCGCCGACCTCGGCGACCACGCCGACCGAGTGACAGGCGAGCAGCCAGGCGGCGCTCTGCCAGTGCGCGGGCAGCAGCAGCGCGAGCCGGTCGCCGGGCGCGGCGGCCAGGTCGCCCTGGAGCAGATTGGCGGTCTTCGCCACCCAATTGGCGAAGGTGGCCACCGAAAGTTCCACGCGTTCACCGGTGGCGTCGTCGTAGAAGGTGACCAGAGGGCGGGCCGGGTCCGCGGCGAGCGCGGATCGCAGCAGGTCGGCGGGGGTGCGGTCGCTGGCGTTCACGCGGCAAGCGTACGGGTGGGAGCGGCGCGCGCGCCTCGCAGAGCGCCGTCCGCGTACACCGGTTCGGCCGATGGTCCGTCAGTTCCGCCCCGATTCTGGGTTGGACAGATTTGTACGCTTATGTTCACGATCGTCAGCATGCGTGCACTCCTTGCATCCTCGATCTCGGTCGCGTGCGCCACCGCGCTCGCCCTGCCGCTCGCCGCGTCCGCCGACGCGGCACCCCGACCGATGTCCGCCGCCGTGTCCTCGCCCGCCGCTTCCTCACCGTCGTCCTCGTCCCCACTCACGTCGTCTTCGTCGTCGTCTTCGTCTTCGTCTTCGTCCTCCGCCGCCGAACCGGCCGGCTCCACCCAGTCGCTGCCGCTCGGCCCGCTGGGCGCGACCGACCGGACGCTGGGCGCCGCCCGCGCCCAGGGGCTGCCCGAGCGCGGCACCGAACCCTTCTCACTGCTCGGCGTGGTGTGGGACGACGCCCGGGACGAACTCCACGGCACCGTCCAGGTACGCACCCGGGCCGTGGGCTCCCGCACCTGGTCGAGCTGGCAGGACGTCGACACCCACAACCAGGAGCACGCCCCCGACCCCGGCAGCCCCGAGGACGACGCCGCACGCGTCCACGGCTCCACCGCCCCGCTGTGGGTGGGCCATTCGGACGGCGTCCAGGTGCGCGTACGCCCGGAGCCGGCCGGGCCGGGCCGCACCACACCGGGCACGCTGCCCCGCGGCCTCCACGTCGACCTGGTCGACCCGGGCGCGGACCCGGACGGGGTGGGCACGGCCGAGGAGCGGGAGGACGGGCCGGGACGCGAGCGGGCGCGGGCCCCGCGGGCGGGAGCGCCGGGCGTGGCGGCCCGCCCGTACATCGGACCGCGCCCGCGCATCATCACCCGCCGGGGCTGGGGCGCCGACGAGCGCCTGCGCGAACGTGGCTACGTCTACACCGACAAGGTCAAGGCCGCCTTCGTGCACCACACGGCCTCCGGGAACAACTACCGCTGCTCGCAGGCGCCGTCCGTGCTGCGCAGCATCTACCGCTACCACGTGCTCAGCAGCGGCTGGCGCGACATCGGCTACAACTTCGCCATCGACAAGTGCGGAAACATCTACGAGGGCCGTGCCGGGGGCGTGGCCAAGCCGGTCCTCGGGGCGCACACGCTCGGCTTCAACACCAACTCCATGGGCGTCGCGGTCATCGGGACGTACACCTCCACCAACCCCACCGCCGAGGCCGTGGACGCGATCGCCCGTCTGACGGCCTGGAAGCTCGGTCTGTACGGGATGAATCCCACCAGCACCACGCATCTCACCTCGGGCGGCGGGAACCTCTACCGCAAGGGGCGCAGCGTCCGACTCAACGCCATCTCCGGACACCGGGACGGCTTCGCCACCGAGTGCCCGGGGGCGCGTCTGTACAAGAAGCTCGGCAAGGCCCGTTCGTCGTCGGCCCGGCTCCAGGGCCGGCGCTGACCGCGGCGCGGCCGGGCGGGGGCGTACCGCCCGGCCGCGATCCGTCTGCATAAACTGGCCGGCCGTAGTTCGAACGAACGATTCCGCCCGGCCCCAGCAGGAAGCAGAGACGACAGGTGACTGAAGCGATCCTCCTGGTCGGCGGCAAGGGCACCAGACTGCGCCCGCTCACGGTGCACACGCCCAAGCCGATGATCCCGGCGGCGGGCGTCCCGTTCCTCACCCACCAGCTCGCCCGGGCGCGGGCGGCGGGGGTGGAGCACATCGTGCTGGCGACGTCCTACCTCGCCGAGGTCTTCGAACCGTACTTCGGCGACGGCTCCGCGCTGGGGCTGCACCTGGAGTACGTGACGGAGGTGGAGCCGCTGGGCACCGGCGGCGCCATCAGGAACGTGGCGTCGCGGCTGCGCTCGGGCCCGGACGAGCCGGTGCTGATCTTCAACGGCGACATCCTCACCGGGCTGGACATCGGGGCGCTGGTCGAGACGCACTCCTCGTCCGGGGCGGACGTCTCCCTCCATCTGACGCGGGTGGCCGACCCCCGGGCGTTCGGTCTCGTCCCCACGGACGCGGACGGGCGGGTCCAGGCGTTCCTGGAGAAGCCGCAGACCCCGGAGGAGATCGTCACCGACCAGATCAACGCGGGGGCGTACGTGTTCCGCCGCTCGGTGATCGACTCGATCCCGGCGGACCGGCCGGTCTCGGTGGAGCGCGAGACGTTCCCCGGGCTGCTGGCGGCGGGAGCGCACCTCCAGGGCATGGTCGACTCCACCTACTGGCTGGACCTGGGCACCCCGCAGGCTTTCGTCCGTGGCTCGGCCGACCTGGTCCTGGGCCGGGCCCCGTCCCCCGCGGTACCGGGCCGCTGCGGCGACCGCCTGGTCCTGCCCGGCGCCTCGGTCGCCCCGGACGCGAAGCTCACCGGCGGGACGGTGGTCGGGGAGCGCGCGGTGATCGGCGCGGGCGCCCGGATCACCGGAAGCACGATCCTGGCGGACGCGGTGATCGAGCCCGGCGCGGTACTCATGGACTCCCTGGTCGGGGCGGGAGCGGTGGTGGGCGAGCGCTGCGTACTGTCGGGCGCGGTGATCGGCGACGGCGCGACGCTGGGCCCGGACAACGAACTCCGGGACGGGGTACGGGTGTGGTGCGGGGCGAAGATCCCCGGGGCGGCACTGCGGTTCTCTTCGGACGAGTAGGGGATTTGTTGCCTGGCGCGCTGGTGCGCCCCGGGCGGGGGCGCGCGGCCCAGTTCCTCTGCGGCCCGGCCCCGGGAGGGGTCTTGCGGTCCAGTCGCCCCTGCGGCCCGGTGGGGGCTGGTCGCGCAGTTCCCCGCGCCCCTGAGGGGTCCGGGCCTGCCCCGAGCGACGGAAAACGCGGCGCCCGGAGCTGCCTGAAAGGGGCGCGGGGAACGGCGCGAGCAACCGTCCCCGACCGGCAGACGAGATCCGGGCCCTGAAAGGGGCGCGGGGAACTGCGCGAGCAACCGACCCCCCACCCGCAGACGAAGTCCGGGCCTGAAAAAGGGGCGCGGGGAACTGCGCGACCAGCCACCCGGCATCCGCAGACAAACGGGGCCCAGGGGCGGAGCCCCAAAGGAGGGCGGGGACCT
>NZ_JBJHPC010000452.1:0-5881 GCF_045257485.1 Streptomyces sp. YS-3
TCGCCCGGCAGGGGCTGCCCGCCCCGGGCGGGCGCGAACCCGCCCCCGACGCCACCGCGCTGATCAGCTACACCTCGGGGACCAGCGGCACCCCCAAGGGCGCCATGAACACCCACCGGGGCATCACCTACAACGCCGAACGCCAGCGCACCGGCCACCCGATACCCGAGGGCGCCGCCTACTACGCGCTGGCCCCGCTCTTCCACATCACCGGCATGGTCTGCCAGCTCGCCGCCTGTGTCGCCAACGCGGGCACGCTGGTCCTGTCCTACCGCTTCCACCCCGGCGTGGTCCTCGACGCCTTCGCCGAGCACCGGCCCGCCTACACCGTCGGCCCCTCCACCGCCTTCATGGCGCTCGCGGCGGCCCCCGGCGTCACCCGCGAGCACTTCGACTCCTTCCGGGTGATCTCCTCGGGCGGCGCGCCGCTGCCGCCCGCGCTCGTGGAGAAGTTCCGGGACACCTTCGGCCCGTATCTGCGCAACGGCTACGGGCTGACCGAGTGCACGGCCCCCTGCGCCTCGGTGCCGCCCGAGCGGGAGGCGCCCGTGGACCCGGTCTCGGGCACGCTCTCGGTGGGGCTGCCCGGCCCCGAGACGGTCGTACGGATCGTCGGCGAGGACGGCGCGGAGGTGGACTTCGGCGAGCAGGGCGAGATCGTGGTGCGCGGCCCGCAGGTGGTGCCCGGCTACTGGCGCCGCCCCGAGGCCACCGCCGAGACCTTCCCCGACGGCGAACTGCGCACCGGGGACATCGGGTTCATGGACCGTGACGGCTGGCTCTACGTCGTCGACCGCAAGAAGGACATGATCAACGCGTCCGGCTTCAAGGTCTGGCCGCGCGAGGTCGAGGACGTGCTCTACGGCCACCCCGCGGTGCGCGAGGCGGCCGTCGTCGGTGTCCCCGACCCGTACCGGGGCGAGAACGTCAAGGCGTACGTGAGCCTGCGCCCCGGCGCCGAGGCGACACCCGCCGAGCTCTCCGCGTACTGCGAGGAGCGGCTGGCGGCCTACAAATATCCGCGGCAGGTCGAGGTCCTCGCGGAGCTTCCCAAGACGGCGAGTGGGAAGATCCTGAGGCGGGAACTGCGTTCCCGCCACTAGAACGGCGCGAAAGCGCGGGTGAACACGCGAGAGAGAGGCGGCGACGGCATGGCCAGGACGACGGACGGGAGCGGCACCCCCGTCCCCCAGAGGCTGCTGGCCGCCGCCACCCGCCTCTTCGCGGAGAACGGGTACGACAGGACCTCGGTCCAGGAGATCGTCGAGGCGGCGGGCGTCACCAAGGGGGCGCTCTACCACTACTTCGGCTCCAAGGAGGACCTGCTCCAGGAGGTGTACGCGCGTGTGCTGCGCCTCCAGCAGGAGCGGCTGGACGCCTTCGCGGACGCGGACGCGCCGGTCGAGCGGCGGCTGCGCGACGCGGCGGCCGACGTGGTGGTCACCACCATCGACAACCTCGACGACGCGTCCATCTTCTTCCGCTCGATGCACCACCTCAGCCCCGAGAAGAACAAGCAGGTGCGGGTCGAGCGGCGCCGCTACCACGAGCGGTTCCGGGCGCTGGTCGAGGAGGGCCAGACGGCCGGGGTCTTCTCCACGGCCACTCCGGCGGACCTGGTGGTGGACTACCACTTCGGGTCGGTCCACCACCTGTCCACCTGGTACCGGCCGGACGGCCCGCTCACCCCGCAGCAGGTCGCCGACCACCTCGCCGACCTGCTGCTGCGGGCCCTGCGCCCCTGACCGGGGCTGTTACAGGTACTTCTTCAGCTCCCGGCGGGCCAGCGAGCGCTGGTGGACCTCGTCGGGGCCGTCCGCGATACGCAGGGTCCGCGCGGAGGCCCACAGCTCGGCCAGCGGGAAGTCCTGGCCGACGCCGCCCGCGCCGTGCACCTGGACGGCCTTGTCGATGATGTCGAGGACCGTCCGGGGCGTGGCGATCTTGATGGCCTGGATCTCGGTGTGGGCGCCCTTGTTGCCCACGGTGTCCATCAGCCAGGCGGTCTTCAGCACCAGCAGCCGCAGCTGCTCCACCGCCACGCGCGCGTCCGCGATCCACTCCTGCACCACGCCCTGCTGGGCGATCGGCCTGCCGAACGCGGTACGGGCCGCCGCGCGCCGGCACATCAGCTCGATGGCCCGCTCGGCCATGCCGATCAGCCGCATGCAGTGGTGGATCCGGCCCGGCCCCAGGCGCGCCTGGGCGATGGCGAAGCCGCCGCCCTCCTCGCCCACCAGGTTCTCCACGGGCACCCGCACGCCGTGGAAGAGTACCTCGGCGTGGCCGCCGTGGGAGTGGTCCTCGTAGCCGTACACCTGCATGGCGCGGCGGACCTCGACACCCGGTGTGTCACGCGGCACCAGCACCATCGACTGCTGGCGGCGGACGTCCTCGTTGTCCGGGTCGGTCTTGCCCATCACGATGAAGATCTTGCAGTCGGGGTTCATCGCCCCGGAGATGTACCACTTGCGCCCGGTGACGACGTACTCGTCGCCCTCGCGCGCGATGCGGGTCTCGATGTTGGTGGCGTCCGAGGAGGCCACCTCCGGCTCGGTCATCGCGAACGCCGAACGGATCTCCCCGGCGAGCAGCGGCTCCAGCCACCGCTTGCGCTGCTCGTCCGAGCCGAACTGGGCGAGCACTTCCATGTTCCCGGTGTCCGGCGCCGCGCAGTTCAGGGCGGTGGGCGCCAGGTGCGGGGAGCGGCCGGTGATCTCGGCGAGCGGCGCGTACTGCAGGTTGGTGAGCCCGGCGCCGTGCTCGGCGTCGGGCAGGAACAGGTTCCACAGCCCCCGGCTGCGGGCCTCGGCCTTCAGCTCCTCCACCACGGCGGGCGTGTCCCACGGCGACTTCAGCAGCAGGCGCTGCTCGTGCGCGGTGGTCTCGGCCGGGTAGACGTGGCTCTCCATGAAGGAGAGCAGCTTGGCGCGCAGCTCCTGGGTCGATGCGTCGAATGCGAAGTCCATGACGGGGGTTCAGCCTTCCTGCGGTGACTGGAGGGTGGTGAGGCCGTGGTCGATGAAGACCGGTACCAGGTCCCCGATGCGGTCGAAGCCCGCGCCGACGGTCTGGCCCAGCGTGTAGCGGTAGTGGATGCCCTCCAGGATCACGGCGAGCTTGAACCAGGCGAACGCCGTGTACCAGGAGATGGCCGAGGTGTCCCGGCCCGAGCCGGCGGCGTACCGCTCGATCAGCTCGGCGGGGGTGGGGTGGCCGGCCGCTCCGGCGGTGGTGGAGACGGGGGAGTCCTTCACCTTGATCTCGGCGCTGTACATCACCAGCAGTCCGAGGTCGGTGAGCGGGTCCCCGAGGGTCGACATCTCCCAGTCGAGGACGGCCTTGATCCGGTCGTCGTCCCCGACCAGGACGTTGTCGAGCCGGTAGTCGCCGTGGACGACCGTGGCGGCGGGGGAGACCGGGAGGTCGCGGCCGAGCGCCGCGTGCAGCTCGTCGATGCCGGGCAGTTCCCGGTTGCGGGAGGCGTCGAGCTGCTTGCCCCAGCGGCGCAGCTGGCGGTCGAGGAAGCCCTCCGGGCGTCCGAAGTCCCCGAGGCCGACCGCCTCCGGGTCCACCGCGTGCAGCTCCACCAGCGTGTCCACCAGTCCGAGGAGCGCGGCCCTGGTGCGCTCCGGGCCCAGCGGAGCCAGCTGCTCCGCCGTGCGGTACGGGGTCCCCGCCACGTACTCCATGACGTAGAACGGCGCCCCGAGCACCGAATCGTCCTCGCACAGCAGCAACGGCTCCGGCACCGGGACCGAGGTCGGGTGCAGCGCGCTGATCACCCGGTGCTCGCGCTTCATGTCGTGCGCGGTGGCCAGCACATGGCCCAGCGGGGGCCGGCGGACCACCCACTGACCGGTGCCGTCGGTCACGAGGTACGTCAGGTTCGACCGGCCGCCCTCGACGAGCCGGGCGCTGAGCGGCCCGTTCACGAGCCCCGGCCGCGCGCTGTCGAGATGGGCGCGCAGCCGCTCGGGATCGAGGCCTGGCGGGACGGTGCTCATGGCGGGATACCTCCGGGAACGGCGATCGTGTCACGGACACGCTACCGACCAGTCGGTATGTCGTCCAGATGCCGGTGCCGGATCAGTACCCCGCCGAGGGGGGTCAGCTCTTCAGTGGTCGTCCCAGTGGCCCTCGTGCTCCGCGTGCCGGTGGCCGTCGTGCACATAGTCCAGATGGTCGCCGTGCACCACCGAGTGGTGGCCGCAGCCGACGCCGTGTTCGTGCGCGTGCCCGTCGTGGGCGACGTGCCCGGCGGGCTCGCACTCGTCCCAGTGCCCCGAGTGCTCCCGGTGCAGATGGCCGTCGTGGGCGTAGTCGGTGTGGTCCCCGTGCGGTACGGCCCGGTGCCCGCAGGTGGGGCCGTGCGCGTGCTCGTGGAGGGCGGGGTGCTCCTCGTGGCGGGCGGTCATGGCGTTCACCTCCGAAGATCGCTCGCCTCCCACGCTAGTGCGCGGGGCCCGGCTCCGCTTGCGCGACGCGGCCCCGGACCGCCGCCGGTCACGGCCCGCCGGGGGCCCGGCCGGGCCGCTCAGAGCAGTACGGCCACCGCGAACAGCGCCAGCGCCGCCACGCACACCACGGCCGCGCCCGCCTCGCGGGCCCGCAGCACCCCGGGTCGGACCGAGCGGCTCAGGGACTGGATGCGCCGGTGGGCCACGGCCAGGAAGCCCAGCCACACCAGGCCGCTCAGGGCCACCGTGACCAGGCCGACGGCCGTCGTGCCGCCGCGCAGGGCCTGCTTGGCCGCGAGGACCGCGGCCACCGTGCAGGACAGCGTGGTGCGGCGCCAGGCGAGCCGGGTCCGCTCCGGCTGCAGGCCGGGGTCCCGGTCGAAGGCCCCCCTCACCCGGCCCAGCCGAAGACGACTACCACCACCATGACCAGGGCGACCGCCGCCACCGCCACGCTCAGCAGGGTGGGGAAGCGGGAGACGGGCAGGTCCTCGCCGCGCCGCATCGCCCGCTCGCACCGCACCCAGTGGTTCACGGCCCGCAGCGCGCACAGCACCCCGGCCGCCAGCAGCGCCAGGGCGAGTCCGACCCGTAGCCCCCGGCGCAGGTCCGGCAGGAACTGGTCGACCGCGAAACCGCCGCCTACCAGGGCGAGCGACGTCCGGATCCAGGCCAGGAACGTACGCTCGTTGGCGAGCGAGAACCGGTAGTCCGGGGTCTCGCCCTCCTCGCCGATGCGCTCGGGTGCGAACCACAGCCGCAGGGTCTGCGCGATGCTGATCACATCGGCACACTACCCGCGGTGGATCATCCGGCCCGGTGCGCGCGCAGTCTGCGGTACGCGTCGAGCCCGTCCGGCACCCACTCCCACTCCGCCAGCCGCCGCTCCACCTCGGCCTCGGGCAGGAAGGCGTGCCAGGCGACCTCCTCGGCCTGCGGCCGGACCGGCAGCGTGCAGCGGACCTCGTAGACGGCCGACCACCACGTCTGCCGCCCGTCCGCCCCGCCCTCGTAGAGGAACCGGAACAGCGGGACGGGCCGGGGCAGCCCCGACACCCCCAGCTCCTCCTCCGCCTCGCGCAGCGCGGCGTCGTCGTAGCTCTCACCCGCGCCGACGACCCCGCCCACGAACACGTCGTACAGCGAGGGGAAGACCATCTTGGTCGCGGTGCGCCGGTGTACGAAGATCCGGTCCTCGGCGTCCCGGACCAGGACGAAGGCGCAGCGGTGGCGCAGCCCCCGGGCGTACGCCTCACCGCGGGCGGCCCGGCCGACGACGCGGTCGTGCTCGTCGACGATGTCGAGGATCTCGTCCGAGGGGGAAGGGGGAGAGGCGCTCATACGGCTCATCCAACCACCGGGCAGGGGCTCAGTGCGGCTGGAGGTCGCGGGCGGGCTCCTTGGGCCGGGTGCCCGACGGC
>NZ_JBJHPC010000453.1:0-5867 GCF_045257485.1 Streptomyces sp. YS-3
TCTCGTGGTCGGCGAGGTGCATCTTGACGGAACCCAGCACGGTTTCCACTGGTGGAACCGGCTGTCGAGCGGTGTGGAACTCGATCTGACCCGCGAGCAGTTCCAGCGCGGGCAGACGGTCACGGCTGCTCGTGTCGTCGTGCGGCCGTCGGGCCCGCTGCCTCGCCGCTGGGAGGAGTACCTCCTGTTGCGTGAGCGTGTGGTCAAGCACCTTGGTTCGCTTCCGGAGCCCGTCTGAGGAGACAGAGGGCACCGGGCCGGGGCGAGGGGGACGACGCCCCGACCGCTGGTGGCCTGGGTCAGCCGCAGAGAGGACCTTCGGTCAGGACGACGTGCCGGTGGGTCCGTTGGGGATCCGCGCGGGCAGTCCGGGGCCAACGTGGGGGAGGCCGTCACCCACTGGGTGGCGGCCTCTCCGCAGGTCAGTGGACGAGCCTTCAGCTGCGGGCAGTTGGTGGGAGGTTAGCCCAGTGGGTAGCTCAGGTTGCTTACGTACCATTGCTGCTGGGGCTTGTAGTTGGCTGTCCACAGCTGCAAATGGTCGCCCGGGACGCCCGGGTTGTTAGCACCCGCAGTGACGGCGTCGAGCACGTAGTTGGTGTTCACCCCGTTGATGAACTCGTAGTTCCCCCCTCCCAGGGGCCATAGGTACCAGTGTTGCTGCGCCGCCCCGTTGCAGGTCCAGTCCTGCACTTTGCCGCCGTCGCCTATGTGGTTCAGGTCGGCGTCCATGCACCTGCCCCAGATGTCCTTGATCTCCCACCAGGCTCCACCGTGGCTGTCTCGCCTGGTGAGCTGGTGAAAGGTCCAGTTGTAATACGGATGGCTGAGGCCCGAGCAGCCGCCCATCTGGAGCTGCCAGCCGTCACTTCCACCGCCGTTGACACAGAGGTAGGGGGCGTAATTGCTGACGATCTTCGACGTTGAGTCGGCGCTGGCCGATGCCGCACCGGCCGCCGACGCCGGCGCCGCACCCGCCACGAACGCCATCGCTGCGAGTCCCACAATTCCCGCGCCGAGCGTTCCCCGGACGCGCGTCCCTGACCTGTGGCTGGCAAACCTCATACGTGATACCTCCCCATCGGGCGCTGCTCGGCAAGGTTGTGCGCCCCACGCTCGCAGCTGCTTCTGACTGACGGCACCAACCATCGCCACAAGAAGCGTTGTCCGCACCACCCAGCCGACAACGATGCAGGCTGGCGCCCACCCATGGGCGGACAACAGGGCTTGTCCGCGGACAGGCGGCACGTCCAAGCTCAGAGATTTTCGTATGCCCGGCTCGCGTCGTGGACATGAGGCGAGCGGTGCGCGCGTCATTCAGTTGCCGTCATCCGAGGAGCATGCGGCAGCGGCCACGCCGGGGACGGCACATTGCTGTGGGCTGTCGTCGACATTGGCCGAGAGACCGGGGTCCGGCTCGGGAACACGGTACGCGAGTCTTGGCACGCTGGGGCCAGACGATGGGGCGCGCCGGCCGGCGCACGGGAGCCGGGTAGCCGGTTTCGCTTCGATCGCCGGACCGACTCCGTCCCGTCTGCGGGCTCCGAAGGCGATCCGGTCGCCAACACCGCTAGACCGAGGTTCCCCCATGCCCCCGCTCAACTTCGCTGAAGAGCTCGCCCGCTCCCCGGCCAACAGGACCGCAGCCTCCCCCAGCACCCAACAGTCCCGAAGCCGCCAGCACAGCCCCACACAGCCGATAGCCTGCCGCCACGGAAGCAACACACAACGCACAGATAGGACAGGTGATTTGACGGACATGTCGGACTCTCTAAAGGTGAGCGAAAACCACTCCGCAGCCAGCTGAACCCGCAGGTCACCGCCTGTGGTCCCCGCGCATGCGGGGGTGATCCGTCTGGGAGCGGAGGAGGAGCCGCTACAGCTGCGTGGTCCCCGCCGCATGCGGGGGATGATCCCGCGCATCCGCCCTACTTTGACCGTGCTGGGCTGTGGTCGCCACGCCTGCTCAGCCCGTTGCACGTGCTCCAGGAAGAGGAGAGGGTCGAGACATGAAGACTGATCGGACGCGCGTTCGAGTGTAGATCGGGTCGAAGGGCGCGGCTCAGCGGTGCTCAGCCAAGGTGTCGACTTTGCAGCATCATCAGTGCCGCGATGGCGTTCGCGCTCCGGACCTTCCCGCGCGCCACCAGCTCGGGAAGGCTCTTCAGCGGGACCCACTCCCGATGCGCCGACTGGAAAGCCCCCGCCTGTGCGGGGACCACATCGTGGAGCCGGTCGGTTCCCGTCCCAACAGCGGTTCACCCCCCGCCTGCGTGGGGACCACTCTTCCTGAGCTACATGGTTAAGGACGCTGGCGTCGGTGCAGGCCTTTGCTGGGTGCAGTGTGATGAGATGAGGTTTCTCCCCTCGGGAGTGAAGTAGGTTCTCTGCCGGTCGACTTGTGTCCCGTAGGCCCGGTAGGAAGATCATGACGAATTGGTGATTTTCCGTAGAGGGGACCCTGGATGCGCCGTGCCCGGATCAGTTTTGCCGCCACCGCCCTCACCACGCTTGCTCTGTTGCTCTCCCCTGCCGCAGCCCACGCCTCACCAGCCCAGGCAGCCGCCCCCGGCGCGACCGTTACCATGCCGGTTCTTGACGCGCTGCAGGACCTGCCCGTACGGGCCGAGGACCGCACGGGATATCAGCGCAGTATGTTCAGGCACTGGGTGGACGCTGACCGTGACGGCTGCAACACCCGCCAGGAAGTCCTCAAGGCCGAGGCACTCCAGGCACCGGTGCAGGGGCCCAAGTGCGCCCTGACCGGCGGTTCCTGGTATTCCCCCTACGATGGCCTGTACTTCGACGACGCCCGCAAGCTCGACATCGACCACCTGGTCCCCCTCGCCGAAGCCTGGGATTCCGGCGCCTCTACCTGGAGTGCAGCGCAGCGTCAGGCCTACGCCAACGACCTCGGTGACGAACGGGCGTTGATCGCGGTCTCTGCCGCCTCCAACAGGTCCAAGGCCGACCAGGATCCTTCCACCTGGCTTACCCCATCTGCCGGCTACCGCTGCCAGTACGTCACCGACTGGATCGCGGACAAGACCCGCTGGGGACTTGACATCGACCCCGCCGAACACGCCGCCCTCACCGACGYCCTSTCSRCCTGCCCCAACCCCGACATCACCGTCACCACCGCCCGCTGACACCAGCCTGCCTAACGGTCCGCGGCGAAGGGCAGGCAGGGGCCCCCTGCCAGCCCCTCCCCATGGATGACAGCAACAGCCCATGCCCGCTTCCACTCACGGGGTGAACACGCGGCGCCAGGAACGGTCGCTACACGCCTCGAACGCCGGGCAGGCGCCGGGTCAGGCGCTGAGGAGCATCACCGGTGCTGGCCGGACGCGGCACCAGCAGGTCCTCGCGCAGGGCCACGGAGCTATGACTCTCGGGACGCTGGCACGGCTCTGCGGCCACGGGGCCGCCGCCAGTGTCGGCCTTGTCAGCGGACCCCGCTTGCTGCCTGCCGCTCCCGCCGGACAGCCCCTGCCGCGGACGACGCGAGCGGGCCCGTCAAGCCCCTGCGCGGCCGCCCTTCGTACGGGTGCTCCGTGCTCCGTCACACAACCGCCGGCCCACGCGGAGCCGTCCCTTGAGGCATGCCCCTCGATGAGCAGCACCTTGACCAGCCCGGCCTTGCCGTCCTCGATATCACCGCCGCCGACGAGGACACCGCCCGCATCGTGATGGAGTGCCTGGAGCAGCTGTGGGCGACCTCCGGTGTCACCCCGGTACAGCGCGTCCCCGGCCACGGCGGTGTCCGGGCACGGGTGTACGCCGACGTACGACGCCGCCCCGGGACAGCGGACTGAAGGCGCTGACCTTGCCGTCGTCGCGGCATCGGGCACGTGGCTGTCTGAAGAACTGATGCATGCTCAGCCGGTGGCCCGTGAAGTGTTCAGGGACTGGGCGAAGCCTGCGAGCGTGCGTAAGTCGTCCTCGCGCAGCGATGAGCTCGCCGATTCAGCCAGGCCGCCGGTGTACGGCATAGCGCTGGTCTGGCTCATCGGTGCACCCGCGAAGACCGCACCGCGCGAAGCCGGCGACGTATGAGGCGACCCCCACGGAGCTGCACCTCTCAGCACGCATCCCAGCCGCAGGTGCGACTGATTTTGAACGAATGACGGCCCTCAGTGACTGCGAATTTTCGTATTTTTCATCTGCACACTTTTTGGTCTCCCAGACGCTCTACAGATGGAGGCGCCTGCTTCCGCGCCGGGGAGGGGCGGCGTTGTTGCCATCACTGTGGGAGGGCACGTGCAGCACAGTGCTGCGTGGTTGGTTCAGATCGCGCTGGCGGTGCGGGTCTTGGGACCCGACGTGATCCACGGCTGTCGGCGGCTTCTGGCTGCCTGTGTGCGCATAGGCATTGCCGACCTGGCTCTTGCCCGGCGTCCCGCGGCCGAGACGCACGAGACGGCCTCTGAGGTGGAGCGGTGAGCGAGGGCGGGCCGGAGGATTCCGGCAATGCCGTGGACGTGCCGCACCGTCAGGGCCGCCAGCCGATGAGCCAGTGGTCACCGGCCCAGCGGCTGTCGTACTGGGCGTTCCATGCCGGCAAACGCCACGCCTACATGCGGTTCGCCTACCTGCAGTTGGGCTCCGATGCGGATGCGGAGGAGGCCGTCGACAAGGCCTTCGAGGCGATCATAAGGGAGTGGCTGCGGATGCTGGCGATGCGCAACCTGGAGGGTTACGCGTGGACGGTCCTGAAGAACCGGATCTTCGATCAGCAGCGTGCACGCAAGCGCAGGCCCGAGCCAGCCGATATCAGCGCCTTCGAGGCCGCCGTGAAGGACGCGGTCTGTGACCCGTATGAACTGCTGACGGGAGTCATCCAGTTCTATACCGCGGTCAAACACCTGAGCGAGCGTCAGCGCGACGCGGTCGTCCTGCGTTACGGACTGGACTGCACCACCAAGGAAGCGGCGGCCGTCATGGGCGTCGATGAGGCCACCGTCCGCTCCCACCTCAGCCAGGCCTGCCGGCGTCTGGCCAAGCTACTCGACGTCCCCGCCAAACCCAGTGGAGACGGGAAGGCCCACTCATGAGCGATCCCACCCGCATTTTCCGGTACCTGGAGGACTTCTTCGCCAGGGCCGGCGCCCGCAGCCGCTACGCCGACTACGACCTGGCGGCGGCCGAAGGCCGCCTGCTGCGCAAGCAGCACCGCCACGAGAGCCGATCCGCCGCAACGGGGGGCAACAGCGCCCTGCTTGAGCCGTGGTCGTGCCCGTACCTGCCTGGCACGTGGGGCTCCTCCGGCGCGGACGGGCCCGTGGATGCCGAAGATGCACGGCAGGAGCTGACCGCGCTGAGCGTCCTGGTGGTGTGCGGCCCCGGTGCGCCCGAGCAGCTCGGGGACTTCATCCGCTCCCATCACGCCGACTGGCAGGGCGCGTTGGTCTTCGCCTGCCTGCTCTACCTGGCCGACCGCTACGACGGAGCCCGGTTCTGGTGGCAGTTCGCCGCATACGCCAGCGAAGGCGAGGACGGGGACGGTGCGGCCTACTGCCTGTTCCTGGACCACTCGCGCCGCGGCGAATACGAGGACGCTGAACTGTGGGCGCGGCGCCTCACCCAGCCCCGCCTACGGCCCCGGCCAAGCACACGAGACAACGCGGGGGCGCCGATGCTGCCCGCGGTCAGGCCAGGACGTGTCCTGGCCTGCGTCGAGGAGCACCATCACGAGGATGTGGGGCCCATCCCGCTACCACGGTGCTCCCTCGTCGCCGCCCTCACGGCCTTCGTCCGCAGCATCCCCGCCGAGCTGCGGGCCATGCCCCGTCCCCCCCGGGCAGCCAAGCCCGCCGCGGGCGCACAGCGCCTGCCTGCGTGGCCAGGGGGGATGTACCTGCCAGTTC
>NZ_JBJHPC010000454.1:0-5844 GCF_045257485.1 Streptomyces sp. YS-3
GCCTGGCCCCGCCCGGCAAACACCTGCACTACGTCCTCGCGCCGTGTCCCAACACCGACATCGGACCCGGTCCCGGCGCCTGGAGCGGCCTGGCCCCCCGCTACCGCGCCGCCCTCCTGCGGGAGCTGGAGCGGCGCGGCCTCGACGGCATCGCGTCCGCCATCGAGGAGGAGTGCCTGGTCACCCCCGCCTCCTGGCACGCGCTCGGGCACGCCGCGGGCACCCCCTTCTCCGCCGCACACACTTTCCCCCAGACCGGCCCCTTCCGGCCCCGCAACCTGGTCCGCGGCACCGACAACGCCGTCCTGGCGGGCTGCGGCACCACCCCGGGCGTCGGCGTGCCGACCGTCCTGCTCTCCGGCAAGCTCGCGGCGGCGCGCATCACCGGAGCCACTGCCCGTGCACACCGGCACGGCCCGCGCGTCCCTCCCCAGGAGACCCCCGTATGACCGACCGCGAACTCGACGCCGCCGGCATCACCGATCCCGCGCTGCGCCAGGCCTACCGCCAGTGCCGCCGGCTCAACGCCCGCCACGGCAGGACCTACTTCCTCGCCACCCGGCTGCTCCCGGTGGAGCACCGGGCGGCCGTGCACGCCCTGTACGGATTCGCGCGCTGGGCCGACGACATCGTGGACACCCTCGATCCCACGGTCGACGTCGACGACCGCGACGCCGCGCTCCGCGCCCTGCACGGCACGCTGACCGAGGGCCTGCGGGGGAGCGGCGGCGACGAACCGGTGGTGCTGGCCCTGGCCGACACGGCACGCCGGTACGCCATCGACCACCGACTGTTCGCCGACTTCATGGCGGCGATGCGCGCGGACCTGTCGGTCACCGGCTACGCCACCTACGCCGAACTGCGCTCCTACATGCACGGGTCCGCGGCCGTGATCGGACTGCAGATGCTGCCCGTCCTGGGCACGGTCGCGCCACGGGAGGTGGCCGCTCCGCACGCGGCTGCGCTCGGTGTCGCCTTCCAGCTCACCAACTTCCTGCGCGACGTGGGCGAGGACCTCGACCGCGGCCGGGTGTATCTGCCTGCCGACCTGCTCGCGGCACACGGCGCCGACCGGCCGCTGCTGTGCTGGAGCCGCGCGACGGGCCGTCCCGACCCGCGTATCACGGCCGCGCTGCGCGAGTTCGAAGCCCTGACCCGCGGCGTCTACCGCGAGGCCGTGCCCGGGATCCCCATGCTCGCCGACGTCTCGCGGCCGTGCGTCCGTACCGCCTGCGTGCTGTACGGGGGCATCCTGGACGCCGTGGCCGCGGACGGGTACGCCGTGGTGCACCGTCGCGCGGCCGTGTCCCGAAGACGCCGCGCGACGGTCGCCGCCGACGGACTCGTGCGCGTCGCGGCAGCACGGCTGCGCGTCCGCGGGCGGCAGCCGGTCGCGGACCTCCCGTCCCCTCCCGCGTCCACCGGCTCGCGCCGCCCGGTCCACGAGGAGGTCGCATGAGGCCCGAACCGGCGGACCGGCGCGCCCGGCTGCCCCTGTCCCTGCGCAGGCGGGCGCTTCCCTGGGCGCGGCAGCACCCCACCTGGCGCGAGGCCAGGCCGGGCCTGATCGCCGCGGCCGTCAAGCGGGCCCAGACGCGTCCGTCGGGGAACTGGTACGTCGTGGGCGCCTCACACGGTCTGGACGGCGGCCGGCCGCTGGCCCGGACCGTGGCCGGGCACGAAGTCGTCGTCTGGCGCGACGCCGAGGGCCGTGCGGTGGGAGGGCCCGGCATCTGCCCGCATCTGGGGGCTCCGCTGAAGGACAGCCCCGTACGTTGCGGGCGGCTGGTGTGCCACTGGCACGGACTCGCCCTGGAGGGCGCCCCGTTCGCGGGCTGGAACCCGTGGCCGGTCCACGACGACGGGGTGCTGGTGTGGGTCCGGCTGGACGATGTCGGGGGCGAGCAGCCGCTCGACGCACCCGTCGTCCCCGTCCGCCCGGCACCAATCCGGGCCCTGTCGGCCGTCTACACCGGCGTGGGGATCTGCGAGCCCGAAGACGTCCTGGCCAACCGCCTGGACCCGTGGCACGGCGCCTGGTTCCACCCGTACTCGTTCGTCGATCTCACGGTGCTGGACGTGCCCGGGCCCGGCGCCCGCGAGGACGACGACAGCTTCACCGTGGACGTCTCGTTCAAGGTCGCCGGACGGCTCGTCGTACCGGTGCGGGCGGTGTTCACCGCCCCGGAACCGCGTACCGTGGTCATGCGCATCACGCGTGGCGAGGGCGTCGGCAGCGTCGTGGAGACGCATGCCACCCCGCTGGGAGCCGATGAACGGGGCCGCCCGCGCACTGCGGTCGTCGAGGCGGTCGTCGCCTCCTCCGACCGCGCGGGCTTCGCCCTGGCACGCCGGGCCGCCCCGGTGCTGCGCCCGCTGATCCGCGCCGCCGCCGGACGGCTGTGGCGCGACGACCTCGCGTACGCCGAACGGCGCTGGCAACTGCGCTCCACGGGCCGCTTCCCGGGGTGACGCCCGGCGCGTACACGAGGGCCCCTGCCGAGTGGTGGACCGGCCCGGCGAAAACCCCTGTCCCCCTGCCGGGGGAAACCCTGGGAAGTCTTCCCAAGCGCCGGACCGAGCTGGGATCCTGACCATGCTGAGCTGATGGTGGTCACATGATCCACGGGGGAGCGGGATGGCCGAGGTACGGATCAGTGCGGAAAGCGCGGCGAGTGCCACAGCCCTGACCGGGTGGTTGCGCCGCGACCCGTCCGTGGCGCGCGCGGGCATCACCATCGAGCCCATGGACGCTCCCGCGTCACCGGCCACGGCCATGGGGTCCGTGGACACGATCACCGCCGTGGCGAACAGCACGGTCGGCCTGCTCGGGCTGCTCGTCACCACGGCCGCCTGGCGGCGCCCCCGAGGTGTACGGAAGCCGACCGTGCGGATCACCGAGCGCGACGGGACCGTTCTTGAGGGAACGGCCGAGGACGTGCTGTCCATACTGCGAGCCCGCGAGGAGCGGGAGCAGTCCGACGCATGACGGCTCTGCTGTCCGACCCGGCGGCCTCCCGGGCGGTCCTCGTCGGCGTGCCCCGGTACTCCCCGGACGGCCGCCTCACCCAACTCCCCTCCGTCGAGCGGAACATCACCGCCCTGCGGGACGCCCTGTGCGACGAGGCCGTGTGGGGTCTGGCCCCGCAGAGCTGCCGCGTACTCGACGGCGAGGCCCACGGCGGGGACGTCATGCGCGCCATCTACGCGGCGGTGGGCGAGGCCACCGACACGCTGCTGGTCTACTACGCCGGGCACGGCCTGCTCCACCCCGACCGGCCCACCGAACTCCATCTCGCCCTGCACGACTCCAACGAACAGCAGATGTGGCGGGCCCTGCCCTACGCGCACATCCGTGACGAAGTACGGGCGGCACACCGGCGGCACGGCCTCAAGTGCGCCATGATCCTCGACTGCTGCTTCAGCGGAGCCGCCGTGGAAGGAGGCATGAGCGCCCCGGAAACCCTGCTGCGGCAGGCCGCCGACATCGACGGCGTCTGCGTCCTCACCTCCAGCGCGGCCACCGAGGTCGCCTACGCTCTGGCCGACGAGGAGCTGTCGGCCTTCACCGGAGCCATGCTCACGCTGCTGCGCACCGGCGTGCCCGAGGCCGGACCCGTGCTCGACTTCGGCTCCCTCCACACCCGGCTGCACCAGACCCTCAGTACCCGCGAACACCCCCAGCACCCGCAGATCGGCGCCCACAACTCCGGTGAGCGCATCGCCATCTTCCGGAACCCCGCGTTCACCGCGCCGACCCCGCCCGAAGCCGGCCGAGACCCCGCCCTGCCGCAACCGCTGCCCGCCACGCGGTTGTTCGGGCGGGAACGTGAGCTGCGGGAGCTCACCGCGCTGGCGGCCCACGGCCCCGGCGTCCTCGTCGTCCACGGCCCTCCCGGGGTGGGCAAGTCGGCGCTCGCGGTGGAGCTCTGCCAACGGCTCGCCGAGGACAGCGAGGACAACGAGGACAGCGAGGACAATGAGAAGCCGAGGACCATGGGAGTGCCGGTCGTCCTGCTCGACGACATAACGAGCCCCGCCGACCTCTCCCGGACCGACGCGACGCCGCACGACGCCCTGATCGTGGTCACCAGCCGGGCTTCACTCACCGACGCGCTGGCGCCCCACCAGGTGCGCCACTATGCGCTGGCTCCGCTGCGGGTGGCCGACGCGGTGGCGTTGCTGCGGGACATCAGCGGGCTCACCGGCCACACCGGCGAACTCACCGAGATCGCCGAGTTGCTGAGCTGCTTCCCGCTCGCCCTGCGCCCCATCGCCGCCCGGCTCCGCCGCACCCCGCCCGACCTGCTCCTCGACGCCATGCGGGAGTCGGACCGGCCGCTGCAACACCTCCACGAGGACGACGACCGCGTCCGTACGGCCTTCACCGTCTCGTACGAGGCGCTCAGCGATCAGCAACAGCAGGTGCTCCAGGACTGCGCCGCCCACCCCGGGCCCGACTTCGACCGCCACTCCGCCGCGGCACTGTGCCATCTGCCGCCCGGAATCTGCGGGTTGATGCTGGAAGAGCTGGTCGATGTCGGCCTCCTCCAGCGCGCGGGCGCCCGCTACGCCTTCCACGAGCTCTACCGCAGCTATTCGCGCACCACGCCCGCGGCGGAGGCCCGGCGGCGAGCCGCCCTGTACGCGCATCTGCGCAACCGGCTCGGGGCCGTGCACGACGACGGGCCGTCCCGGACCTGGCGGGCCGCCGCACTGGGAGAGCTGCGCGCGGCGGCGCGTGCGGCACGTCATGACCTGTGGAGCCCGGCGGCCGAGCTGAGCTGTGACGTGGCCGACGCCCTGGACGCGGAGGAAAGGACCGATGAAGCCAGGGACGAGGCCGAGGCCGCCCATCGGTACGCCGCGGGCAGCAGCGACCGGCCCGGGGCAGACCGGGCCCGGGCGGCACTCGCCCGTCTGGGCACCCAACCCCGGCAGGACCAGGCCCGGTGGGTGGTGTCCGGCTCCTCGGCCGCCCGCCAGGACGTGGCCGCCGCCCTGGTCCGTTCGGCTGCGCAGGCACCGCCGAACGGGACCTCGTACGGCCGGCACTTCATGACCCTCGCCGAGCGGGCGCTGGCCGCCGACCTCGTCGACGAGGCCTTGCGGTTCCAGACCGAGGCACGTTCCCACGCGGAGGAGGCCGGGGAGCAGGGGCTGCTGGCCGAGTGCCTGGTCGGCGAGGCGGCGCTGCGCATCTACGCCGGGCAGTACGCGGAGGCGGTGGAACCGGCCCGGCGGGCGGCCCGGCTGCTGGACGAGCGGGACGATCGGGAGGGGGCGGCGCACGCGTTCGCGACGGTGGCCGAGGCGCTGCGCAAGACGGGGGACCCGGAGAAGGCGCATTCCCCCGCCCGCCTGGCCCTTGAGCGGTTCGCGGCGATCGACGATCCCGCTTCGCTCAGCTACGCGTACCGCCTCCTCGCCAAGGTCGAGTGGGCACTGGGCAACCACGCGCCCGCCGTCCGCCTGATGGACCAGGCACACCAACTGCGTCACGGTCCCGGTATCGAGGAAGGCCCGTCGACCAGGGCCATCGCCCATCCCTCGTCCCGGGCGGTCCGGACGGGTCATGCCATGGGTTTCTCGCGGGTTCCCACCACTCTCGGACCGACGGATCCTCAGCTGCCCCAGTGAGTCGTCCGTTCACCTCGTACGACGGGTGCCGGGAGCGTAGCCTGCTGCGCGGCGCGAGTGGCAGGGACGCCGCGTGCCCGATTCGATCCGTACGAGGAGTGCTCAGCCATGGACATACCCAGACCCTCGCGCATGCGGCGCGGCAGGGCCGCTTTCGTGGGCGCGGTCCTGGTGGCCGCCCTGACCCTGGCGGGCTGCCAGGAC
>NZ_JBJHPC010000455.1:0-5836 GCF_045257485.1 Streptomyces sp. YS-3
CCGTATGGGGGGGAAGCCGGTGCGAATCCGGCGCTGACCCGCAACCGTGAGCCGTCACCACAAGGCGAGCCGGATCACCCCGACGGACATGACCGGCTCAACGGTCACCGGCAAGCCGCCGATGACCGGCCCGTCGAGGTACACGGGACCGGAGCCGGCGTGCCCCCGCGCCCGCCTGCCGCCCGGCCCCCGCAGGAGAGGCACCGCCCAGCCATGACCGTACGCCGCTGCGCCGCAGCGATCGCCGCCCTCACCGTCGTCCTCGGCGGCGCCGCCGCCACCGCCGCCCCCGCCTTCGCCGACGGCACGGTCCCGCCGGGGCTGTACGGGACGAAGGACCCGGCGTACGACGGCGTCTGGCGGCAGTCCCTCGCCCTGCTCGCCCAGGGCACGGTCGGCGTGAAGCCCGCCGCCCAGGCGGTCACCTGGCTGACCGGCCAGCAGTGCGACACCGGCGGCTTCGCCTCGTACCGCGCCGACGCGGCGAAGCCGTGCGACGCCAAGACGGTCCTCGACACCAACGCCACCGCCGCCGCCGTCCAGGCCCTCGTCGCGCTCGGCGACCACACCGACGCCGTGAAGAAGGGCGTCTCCTGGCTGAAGACCGTCCAGAACGAGGACGGCGGCTGGTCCTACAACCCCGGCGGCAAGAGCGACGCCAACTCCACCGCCGTGGTGATCGGCGCCCTCGCCGCCGCGGGGGAGAAGCCCGCCGACGCCAAGTCCGCCAAGGGCGGCAAGTCGCCGCTCGACGCGCTGCTCACCTTCGCGCTGCCGTGCGACAGCACGCCGGGCGCGGGCGCGTTCGCGTACCAGCCGGACCCGAAGACGGCCAAGCTGTACGCGAACGCCGACGCCAGCGCCGCCGCCGTGACCGCCGCCTACGGCAAGGGCCTCGCCGCCACCGCCGGGCGGCCCGACGCCAAGGGCGCCGGCTGCGAGAAGGCGGCCACGCCCGAGCAGGCCGCGCACAACGGCGCCGCGTACCTGGTCAGGACCATGGCCAAGACCGGCCACCTCAACTCCCCGATGCCGGGCGCCGAGAGCCAGCCCGACTACGGCAACACCGCCGACGCGGTCGTCGCCCTCGCCGCCTCCGGCGAGGAGGCCCAGGCCAAGGCGTCCCTGACGTGGCTGGAGAAGAACACGTCCGGCTGGGCCAAGGAGAACGGCCCCGCCGCCTACGCCCAGCTCGTCCTGGCCGCCAACGCCACCGGCGCCGACCCGAGGGACTTCGGCGGCGCCGACCTGGTCGCCCAGCTGAACGCGACCGGCCCGGCCCCGGCGGGCACGTCCGCCGCCGAGGCGGGCAAGCCGGCCAAGTCCGCCGACAAGAAGGACGACTCCTCCGGTATGTCGGTGTGGTGGATCGTCGGCGTCTTCTTCGTCGCCAGCGTGGGCGTCGGCTTCCTGGTCAGCGCCCGCAAGAAGAACGCGCAGAAGTGACACCGGTCCGCCGTCGCCGCCGGCCGGTCCCGGCCGGTTTCGCCCTCGCCCTCACCCTCGCGCTGACGCTCGGCGCGGGGGCGGTGGCGGGGCCCGCCCAGGCCGCCGGGTACCGCTACTGGTCGTTCTGGGAGCGGCAGGGCACGACGTGGACGTACGCCACGCAGGGCCCGGCCACCGCGCACCCCTCGGACGGTGACGTGCAGGGCTTCCGCTTCGCGGTCAGCGCGGACTCCAAGGACGCGGCGGTCCCGCGCTCGTCGCCCACGTTCGCCGAGGTGTGCGCGGGCACGCCCGCCGAGCCCGGCAGGAAGCGCGTCGCCCTCGCCCTCGACTTCGGCACCCCGCAGGACGCGCCCGGCGGCGAGACGCCCCCGGCGGCGCGTACGGCGTGCGCGCGGGTCCCCGAGAACGCGACGACCGCGGACGCGCTGGCGGCGGTGGCCAAGCCGCTGCGCTACAACAGCGCGGCCCTGCTGTGCGCCATCGCGGGCTACCCGAGGACGGGCTGCGGCGAACAGGTGTCGTGGCGGCAGGCGTCGCACGACCCGGCTCCCAAGACGTCCGACGGCGGCCCGTCGGTGGGCCTGCTGGCGGGCGGGGCAGCCGTTCTCGCGGTGGCCGCAGCCGCGGTCCTGCGGTCCCGCCGCCGTAACCGGAACTGACGGCGTACACCACCGATGCCCGAGAACGACGACCACCGCGAGCCGCCCGCGCCGACCCGGGGGAAGACCCGTACGGAACCGGCCGGCGTCCGGGTGCCCGCCGCGGGCCCGCGGCCGTCGGCCGAAGGCCGCGGCACCCACCGGCCCGCCGAGCGGCGCCGCGCCCCGAGGCCCCCGGCCGCTCGCCGCACCCCGTACGCGAACAGGGCCAACGCCCTGCATCCGGCGGCCTGGTGGCTGTGGGCCATCGGGCTCGCCACGGCCGCCTCGCGCACCACCAACCCCCTCCTGCTGGCCCTCCTCGTCACGGTCGCCGGCTACGTCGTCGCGGCGCGGCGCACCGACGCCCCCTGGGCCCGCTCGTACACCGCCTTCGTCAAGCTCGGCCTCGCCGTCGTCGCCATCCGGCTCGTCTTCAACATCGCCCTCGGCTCGCCGATCCCCGGCACCCACACCCTCCTCACGCTCCCCGAGGCGCCCCTGCCGGACTGGGCGAAGGGCATCCGCGTCGGCGGTCGCGTCACCGCCGAGGGCATGCTCTTCGCGCTCTACGACGGCGCCCGCCTCGCCGCCCTCCTCATCTGCGTCGGCGCCGCGAACGCCCTCGCCAACCCGGCCCGCCTCCTCAAGTCCCTCCCGGGCGCTCTGTACGAGGCGGGCGTGGCCGTGGTCGTGGCGATGACGTTCGCGCCGAACATGGTGGCCGACGTGGCCCGCCTCCGTACCGCCCGAAGGCTGCGCGGCCGTCCCACCGGCGGTATCCGGGCGATCCTCCAGATCGGACTGCCGGTCCTGGAAGGCGCGCTGGAGCGCTCGGTGGCCGTCGCCGCCTCCATGGACGCCCGCGGATACGGCCGGACCGCGCACGTGCCGCCCGCCGTCCGCCGCACCACCACCGTCCTCACCCTCGGCGGACTCCTCGGCGTCTGCGCCGGTACGTACGGACTCCTCGCCGCCGAAGGCGCCCGCTACGGCCTGCCGGTGCTGCTCGCGGGCCTCGCCGCGGCGCTGGCGGGCCTGCGCCTCGGCGGCCGTCGCTCGGTCCGTACCCGCTACCGCCCCGACCGCTGGGGCGGTAGCGCCTGGCTGGTGGCCGGTTCCGGCGCGGCGGTGGCGGCGGCCATGATCTGGGCGGGTACCCACACACCGGAGGCCCTGCACCCCGGCGTCGTCCCGCTCACCGCCCCCACGCTCCCGCTGTGGCCCGCCCTGGCCACCCTCCTCGGCCTGCTCCCGGCCTTCGTCACCCCGGCGCCGAACCCGGCACCCGCCCCGCCCGACCCCCAGGAGTCCCGATGATCCGCTTCGACGAGGTGTCGGTCACCTACGAGGGCCGGCCCGCCCCCACCATCCGGGACGTCGACCTCACCGTCCCCGAGGGCGAACTGGTCCTGCTGGTCGGGCCCTCCGGGGCCGGGAAGTCCACGCTCCTGGGGACGGTCTCCGGCCTCGTCCCGCACTTCACCGGCGGCACCCTGCGCGGCCGGGTGACGGTCGACGGCCGCGACACCCGGACGCACAAGCCGCGCGAACTCGCCGACCTGGTCGGCACGGTGGGCCAGGACCCGCTCGCCCACTTCGTCACCGACACGGTCGAGGACGAGCTCGCGTACGGCATGGAATCGCTCGGGCTCGCCCCGCACGTGATGCGCCGCCGCGTCGAGGAGACCCTCGACCTGCTCGGCCTCGCGGACCTGCGCGACCGCCCGATCGCCACGCTCTCCGGCGGCCAGCAGCAGCGCGTGGCGATCGGCTCGGTCCTGACCCCGCACCCCAAGGTGCTGGTCCTGGACGAGCCGACGTCCGCGCTGGACCCGGCGGCGGCCGAGGAGGTCCTGTCCGTACTGCAACGCCTCGTCCACGACCTCGGCACGACGGTCCTGATGGCGGAGCACCGCCTGGAGCGGGTGGTGCAGTACGCGGACCGGGTGATCCTCCTGGCGTCGGGCGGCGAGCCCCCGCTCCTGGGCACCCCCGCCCAGATCATGGCCGTGTCCCCGGTCCACCCGCCGGTGGTGGCCCTTGGACGGCTCGCGGGCTGGACCCCGCTGCCGCTGTCGGTACGGGACGCGCGGCGCAGGGCGCACGAGCTGCGCGCGAGCCTGGCCGCCCATGTCCCCGGGCCGCCGACGGGGGACGGCCACCCGGACGTGAGCCGGGCGCGCCCGCACGGCCCCGCACCGGAACCGACCGGCCTCCGCGCCGCCCTCGCCCGCCTGCGCCGGGGGACCCGTCCCGCCACGCCCGCCGCGACGGCCACCGCCACGGTCCGGAAACTGGGCGTCCGCCGGGCCCGTATCGAGGCACTGCGCCACGTGGACCTCACGGTCACGCCCGGCGAGACCGTCGCTCTCATGGGACGCAACGGCGCCGGCAAGTCCACCCTCCTCAACACCCTCGTCGGCATGACCGAACCCACCACCGGCACGGTGGCCGTCAACGGCCGCACCCCCCACCGCACAGCCCCGCGCGACCTGATCCGCGAAGTCGGCCTCGTACCGCAGGAACCCCGCGACCTGCTGTACGCGGACACGGTCGAGGCCGAGTGCGCGGCGGCCGACGCGGACGCCGGCGCCGCCCCCGGCACCTGCCGCGACCTGGTCACCGCCCTGCTCCCCGGTGTCCCCGACGACACCCACCCCCGCGACCTGTCCGAAGGGCAGCGCCTCGCGCTCGCCCTGGCGATCGTCCTGACGGGCCGGCCCCCGCTGCTGCTCCTCGACGAGCCGACCCGAGGGCTGGACTACGCGGCGAAGGCGCGCCTGGCGGACGTCCTGCGCGACCTCGCCGCCGAGGGCCACGCGATCGTCCTCGCCACCCACGACGTGGAACTGGCCGCCGAGATCGCCCACCGGGTGGTGATCCTCGCGGACGGCGAGGTGGTCGCGGACGGCCCGACCGCCGACGTGGTCGTCTCCTCGCCCTCCTTCGCCCCCCAGGTCGCCAAGATCCTGGCGCCCGACCCGTGGCTCACGGTCAGCCAGGTACGGGAGGCCCTCGCATGACGGCGCCGCGCGACCTGCCCCGCACCCGCCAGGCGAAGGCGGTCCGGCTCGGCCCGCGCGGGGTGAGTGCCCTCGCCCTGATCACCCTCGTCGGCGTCGCGGCCTTCGGCTGGCCGCTGCTGGCCGACGCGGACTCGGGGCTCGCCCACTCAAGGGACGCCCCCTGGCTCTTCGCCGCGCTCCTGCCGCTCCTCGTGGGCGTGGTGGTCGCCACGATCGCGGACGAGGACGGCGGCATGGACGCCAAGGCCGTGGCCATGCTCGGCGTCCTCGCGGCGGTCGGCGCCGCGCTGCGTCCGCTGGGGGCGGGTACGGCGGGCCTGGAGCCGATGTTCTTCCTGATGGTCCTGAGCGGCCGGGTCCTCGGACCCGGCTTCGGCTTCGTGCTGGGCGCGGTCACGATGTTCGCGTCCGCGCTGCTCACGGGGGGTGTCGGTCCCTGGATGCCGTTCCAGATGCTGGCGATGGGCTGGTTCGCGATGGGTGCGGGCCTGTTGCCCGGCCCGCACCGGCTGCGCGGCCGGGGGGAGCTGGTCCTGCTCGCCCTGTACGGCTGCGTCGCGTCCTTCGCGTACGGCACGGTCATGAACCTCCAGGGCTGGACGTACATCGGCGGGATGTCGTCCGGGATCTCCTTCCACCCCGGTGACCCGCTGGCGGAGAACCTGCTGCGCTTCGCCGCGTACTGCGCGACGACGTCGCTGGGGTGGGACCTGGGGG
>NZ_JBJHPC010000456.1:0-5819 GCF_045257485.1 Streptomyces sp. YS-3
GGCGGCACCGGAGTGCGTGCGCTGCGCGGGGGGCGCGGGCCGGGCGGAGCCGGGCCCCGGACGACCGGGACGCGGCGTGACCGCGGTACGCGGACCAGGAACGGGACGGGGGGTCGGCGCGGTGCGGCCGGCGGCCGGAGTGACGCGGGGACCCTGGGCGCTCTCGTGAATCTGAGGCTCCTCGGGGATGAGAGGCATGGGTAAAGGTCTATCAAACGCCGGTGAATGGGGCACCACCGGGTGGGCACAAAAGTGCGATCGGGGCGGAGTCTCCCCGTAAAGGGCGGGGAAAGTCCAGGGATTTCAGAAGTCGAAGCCGAGCTGGCCCCCGCTTTCCAGGGCGGTGGCCGCCGCCGGGATCCTGACCTTCTTCAGGTGCCGCCAGCGCGGCAGTGCGTCGAGGTACGCCCAGGACATCCGGTGGTGCGGGGTCGGCCCCAGCTCCTCCAGCGCCGTCTTGTGCGTGGGCGAGGGGTAGCCGGCGTTGTCGGCGAAGCCGAACACCTCGTACTCCCCGGCCGCTCCCCCGAGTTCGGCCATCATCGCGTCGCGGCGCACCTTGGCGATCACCGAGGCCGCCGCGACCGCGACGCAGGACTGGTCCCCCTTGATGACGGTACGGACCCGCCACGGCGCGCCGAGGTAGTCGTGCTTGCCGTCGAGGATCACCGCCTCCGGGCGTACCGGGAGCGCGTCCAGCGCGCGGCCCGCGGCGAGACGGAGCGCGGCGGTCATTCCGAGCTCGTCGATCTCCTGCGGGGACGAGTGCCCGAGCGCGTACGACGTCACCCAGGACTCCAGCTCCCCCGCCAGTTCGAGCCGGCGCCTGGGGCTGATGAGCTTGGAGTCGGTCAGACCCTCGGGCGGCCGGCGCAGCCCCGTGATCGCGGCGCACACCGTGACGGGACCGGCCCACGCCCCGCGTCCGACCTCGTCGACACCGGCGATGATCTTGCATCCGGTGGTGGCGCGAAGTGAGCGCTCGACGGTGTGGGTGGGTGGTTCGTACGGCATGGCGCCAGCAAGGTTACGCCGCCCGCGCCGCCGAGAACACCCCGGCCACCCCGTACCGGCGGACCGCCCACCCGGCCAGCCCCTCCCGCACACGCGATCAGGCCGTCCCGGGCCGCCGGCAGCCCCGACCGCAGGCCCGATCACCCCCTCCCGCACACCCGGATCACACCGCCCCGGGCGCCGCGATCAGCCCCTCCCGGCCCGCAGCAGCGGCACCATCACGTGATCGATCATCTCCGCGACCGCCTCGTCGGGCCATTCGCTTCCGCGTACCTTCGCGCGGAACATCATCAGCCCGGGGATCACGTCGAAGATCACGTCCGCGCGGGCGTCCGCCCGTACGTCGCCCCGGGCGATCCCGCGCCGGACGACCTCCCCGAAGAGCCGCTGGGCGGGCTCGACCAGGCGCCGCAGGACCAGGCCGTGGAACCGGTCGGCGCTGGCGGCGTCGCACTCGTAAAGCACCGAGCGCAGCGCGAACCCCGACCGTGAGTACATCGCCCCGCGCAGCCGCAGACAGAGCTGGTAGAGGTCCTCGCGCACCGAGCCGTGGTCCTCGGCGCGGTCCAGATCGGGGAACCCGGACCGCAGGGCGTCCACCACCAGCTCCTCCTTGGAGGACCAGCGCCGGTACACCGCGGCCTTCCCGGTCTGCGCCCCGGCGGCCACCGCCTCCATGGTCAGGGCGTTCCAGCCGACCGTGCTCAACTGCTCCAGGGCCGCGTCGAGGATCGCCCGCTCCAGGACGGGGCCCCGTCGGCGCGGCGAGACCCGCGGCCGGGGCGGGGCCTCGTCGGCGGTTGCCCAGCGCGAAGTAGCCATCGTCTTCTCTCCGTTGGGGACGGGGTCCGCCTCCCTATGGTGGTCGCCCCTCAGCGGTTTGACCAGGAACGCCGTCCCGGGACCCCCCGTACGGGGTCCCCACCCGGCCGCCCGCCTGCTCCAACTCCCCTAGTGAACGCTTGTGTTCACTCTCGCGGGCTCGCTAGGGTCTTCTTAGTGAACGGTGGCGTTTCCTAGTACGTCTTGAGGGGACCCTTTATGACGTCAGATCAGATAGACGCGAAGCCCGGCACCCGACCGCACCCCCCGCGCCCCGACCGCAAGGGCGTCGCCCTCGCGGTCATCGCGATGTGCCAGCTGATGGTCGTCCTGGACGCGACGATCGTGAACATCGCCCTCCCCCACATCCAGACCTCCCTCGGCTTCTCCACCAGCGACCTGACCTGGGTGATCAACGCCTACGCGCTGACCTTCGGCGGGCTGCTGCTGCTCGGGGGCCGGGCCGGCGACCTGCTCGGGCGGCGCCGGATGTTCATTACCGGCATCCTCGTCTTCACCCTCGCCTCGCTGCTCGGCGGCTTCGCCCAGGAGCCCTGGCAACTGCTCGCCGCCCGCGCCCTCCAGGGCATCGGCGGCGCGATCGCCTCCCCCACCTCGCTCGCCCTGATCGCGACGACGTTCCCCGAAGGCCCCGAACGCAACCGGGCGTTCGGCGTCTTCTCGGCCGTCTCGGCGGGCGGCGGCGCCATCGGCCTCATCGCGGGCGGCATGCTCACGGACTGGCTCAACTGGCGCTGGGTGCTCTTCGTCAACGTCCCCATCGGCCTGGTCATCGCCGCGCTCGCGCCCCGCTGCATCCGGGAGTCCGAGCGCCACCCCGGCACCTTCGACCTGGCCGGCGCGTTCACCTCGACCGGTGGCATGGCCGCACTGGTCTACGGGTTCATCCGGGCCGCGAACGAGGGCTGGCGCGACGGCTTCACCCTGGCGTCCTTCGGCGCGGCCGTCGTCCTGCTGCTCGCCTTCGTCGCGGTGGAGCGGCGCTCCCCGCAGCCGATCACTCCGCTGCGGATGTTCGCCGACCGCAACCGCTCCGGTACGTACGTGATCATGCTGAGCCTCGCCGCGGCCATGTTCGGCATGTTCTTCTTCATCGTGCTCTTCGTGCAGAACGTGCTGCACTACAGCCCGGTCAAGGCCGGCATCGCGTTCTTCCCCTCGACCCTGGCCATCGTGCTCGCCGCCGGGCTCGCCACGAACCTGCTGCCGCGCATCGGTCCCAAGCCGATCGTGGTCACCGGCTCGCTGATCACCGCGGGCGCCATGGCCTGGCTCACCCTGATCGACCCGGACAGCACCTACACCGGCGGCATCATCGGCCCGCTGCTGCTCTTCGGCTTCGGCATGGGCCTCAACTTCGTCACCCTCACCCTCACCGCGGTCTCCGGCATCGCCGACAGCGAGTCGGGAGCCGCGTCCGGCCTGCTCAACACCACCCAGCAGGTCGGCGGCGCGCTGGGCCTGTCCATCCTGACCACGGTCTTCGGCACCGCCGGCCGGAACGAGGGCAGGACGCAGCTCAAGGACTTCCTCGCGCACGGCTCCCCGGAGCAGAAGGCCGTCTTCGCCCGGACGCACCAGCTGCCCGCGCCCTGGAGCGACGAGGTGCTGGCCCACGGCATCGGCACCGCCTTCATCGCCGCCGTGGCGCTGGTGGGGCTCGCCGTGCTGGTCTCGGTCTTCGTCATCCAGGTCCGCAGAAGCGATCTGGAGGCGCTGAGCGGCAAGGCGGGCGTCCCGGCGGGCTGACGCGCCCGCCGGGCCCGGGCCCCGGCGAGGAACGGCTCAGGCCGAAGCCCTCGCCGGGACCCACCGCGGCAGTTCCTCGGTCCGCGCCAGCCACTCGGCCGGGGGCGCCCCGGCCACCGCACCCGCGATCACTCCGCCGACGATCGCGCAGGTGGTGTCGACGTCCCCGCCCACCTGCGCGGTCGTCCAGAACGCCGTCTCGTAGTCCCCGAGCCCCCGCGCCGCCGACCACAGCGCGAACGGCACCGTGTCGTGCGCGCTGGTCCGCCGCCCGCACCCGAGCACCGCGGCGACCGTGGCCGGGTCCCCGTAGTCCAGCATGTCCCGCGCCCGCCGCAGCCCCGCGCCGACCGCACTGCGCGGCACCAGCGCGACGACACCGTCCAGCAGCGCCGCCGGGGTCGGCGGGCCGGCCGGGTCGGCGGCGAGCGCCGCGGCGGCGGCGACCGCCATCGAGCCCACCACGGCCTCGCGGTGCTGATGGGTGGTGTACGAGGAGATCTCGGCCTGGTGGGTCGCCTGCTCGGGGTCGTCCGCGTACCAGGCGCCCAGCGGCGCGATCCGCATCGCGGAGCCGTTGCCCCACGAGCCCTGCCCGTTGAAGAGCTCGGCGGCCAGCTCCCGCCAGTCCCCGCCCTCCCGGATCAGCCGCAGCATCCGGTTGACGGCCGGGCCGTACCCCCGGTCGAAGTCGTGGTGCTCGGCGAAGGAGCGGGCGAGGCGGTCCTGGTCGATCCGGCCGTGGGCGGCCAGGACGGCCAGGACCGAACACGCCATCTCGGTGTCGTCGGTCCACTGCCAGGGGCCCGCGGGCAGCTCGCGCCGTTTGAGCAGCGGATAGTGCGCGGGGACGAAGAACTGGGAGCCCAGGGCGTCTCCCACCGCCAGCCCGCGCAGGCTGGCCAGCGCGCGTTCGAAGCGTGAGTCGAGTGTGGAGTCAGCGGTCATCGCACACCCACTCTATCCGGTGCTGCCGTACGGCTCGGGGACGCGCCACCGCTCGAACTGCCGGTCCAGCGTGTACCGCCCGTCCGGGCCCAGCAGCAGCGTCCTGGTCTCCGCGTTCCCCGGGTTGGAGAGCGACTCGAAGTCCGCCACCGTCCAGTGGAACCAGCGCATGCAGAACAGCCGCATCGTCAGTCCGTGGGTGACGAGCAGCACGTTGGGCGGGTGGTCCGGGGCCTCGAAGCTGCGGTGCAGGCTCTCCAGGAACGACCCCACCCGGTCGTACACGTCCGCCCCCGACTCGCCCTGCGCGAAGCGGTAGAAGAAGTGCCCGTACGCGTCCCGGTAGGCCTTCTGCAGGCGGACGTCGTCGCGGTCCTGCCAGTTCCCCCAGTCCTGCTCGCGCAGTCTCGGCTCCTCCCTGATCCGCACGAGCTCCGGGTCGAGGCCGAACTCCCGGAACGTCTCGTGGGTGCGCCGGTAGGGCGAGACGTACACGCTGACGCGCTCGCGTCCGAACATCTCCCGCAGCCGCTCCCCGGTCGCCCGGGCCTGACGCCGCCCGGCCTCGGTGAGCCGCAGCGCGTGGTCGGGCTCGCGCTCGTACACGGTGTCATCGGCGTTCCCCTCCGACTCGCCGTGCCGGACGAGGACGATGCGACGCGGTCTTGCCATGCGTCAACCCTAGATCGCCGGTCCGGCTTCCGAGCATCCGTCCGGCCGCCATCCGGCGTATCGCTCACACCGTCCAGCTGGGGTTCAGGTCGACGACGGCCCCCGACAGGCCCGCCACGTCGGCGGCCGTCCCCGCCCGCAGTGTGAGCCGTTCCACCCGGTCGGCCCGGTACTTGCCGTGCTCGGCCGCCGACCGCCACATGGACAGCACCAGGAACTCCTGCCCCGGGGCCTCACCGAACATCCCGCGCAGCATCCCCGGCGACCCGGCCATCGCCGGGTTCCAGATGCGCTCCTGGGCCGAGGTGAAGTGCTCCACGCGGTCGGCGTGCACCCGGCAGTGCGCCACCCGCACCACGTCCGCGTCGGTGAAGCGCGCCTCGAAGCCGGTCTTCACGTCGAAGCGGTGGTCGAACAGCTTGGCGCGCGCGTCCTTGTACGTACCGGACTGCGCGGCGGCGAGCCGGTCGTGGGCGCGCGCCATGAAGGAGTCGTAGAAGGCGCGGCTCTCCCAGAAGGTGAAGACGTGCGCCACATCGGGCCGTCCTCTGCTCCACCCGCCGCCCTGGCCCCTGAACCCCGGCTCCCCCAGC
>NZ_JBJHPC010000457.1:0-5811 GCF_045257485.1 Streptomyces sp. YS-3
CCTCCGACCCGTACTCCTCCAGCCGCTCCCGCAGCCCCTCCAGCAGATACGCGTACCGCGTGCGCAGCTCGCCCGACGGGTCGCGGCCGGTCTCCCAGCCGGTGACCGTCGACGGGCTGACCCCGAGCGCGCGGGCGACCTGCGCCTTCGACAGGCGCGCGGCCTCCCGCAGCCGCCGGCGCTCCTCGTACGCCATGAGCGGAGTCTCGGGCCCGACCGAGGCGAGCAGCGAGTCGATCGCGTCGAAGTCGCTCACCGTCCCGCCACCCCGTCCCTCACGTCCCGCACGTTCCGCACGCTCCTGCCGCCGCCGCGCCGCGCCCCCGCCGGCAGCGCCTCGCACGCCCGGGTCGGACCGGCCAGCAGGTCCAGGGGGCCGATCCCGTAGTGCGCGGCCAGCATGTCGCAGTCCCGCAGGCTCCACGCGGTGGTGCCCGCCTGACGGCGTGACACCTGGGTCTGCGTCAGACCGAGCACCTCGGCCAGGTCCCGCTGCGACTCACCCGTCGCCTGCATCAGCGCCGCGACCGTCAGCCGCAGCGACTCCTCCAACCCCAGTCCCATACGCCCCACCTTACCAACCGGCGATGCGATTTCCGCATGGGGCGCAGGGATAGGGACTAGCGCAGTCGTTCGGCGAGGAAGTCCTCCCAGGTGCGCTCGCCCAGCGTGGCGGTACCGTCCAGGGAGAGGTTGTCGCCCGCCCGGTAGGCGCGGCCCGCCTTGCCCGGCATGGGCACCGGAACCAGCAGCCGACGCGTGCCACGGGCCTGGAGGTACGTACGGATCAAGTCCCCCAACTCGTACACCTTCGGCCCGGCCAGGTCCGGCGCCTGCCCGGTCGGATCGCCCAGGGCCAACTGCACCAGCCGGTCCGCCACATCGCGCGCGTCGACCGGCTGGAAGCGCAGACCCGCCGGAACGGGGACGACCGGCAGCCGGGCCGTCTTCTGGCACAGCAGCAGGATCAGGTCGTGGAACTGGGCCGCGCGCAGGGCCGTCCACGGGATGCCGGATGTCCGCACCGCCTGTTCGGCCTCCTTCTTCGTACCGAACCAGCTCAGCGGGACGCGGTCCGCGCCGATGACCGAGACGTAGACGAGGTGGCGGACCCCGGCGCGGGAGGCGGCGCCGGCCAGGTTGCGGGTGGCCTCGTCGTCGCCCTTGGGGCCGCCGGCCAGGTGCAGCACGATGTCGGCGCCCTCGACGGCGAGGTCGATGCCCCCGGGCCGCAGCAGGTCGGCGGTGACGTACTCGATGCCGCCGATGTCCTCACGGTCGTGGCGGCTCAGTACGCGGACGCGGTGCCCCTCGGCCAGCAGACGCGGCACCACATGGCCGCCGAGCGTGCCCGTGCCACCGGTGACCAGGATCGTTGACGCCATCGCTGCTGCTCCTCGAATCGAATCGAATCGTTGGACTCCCCCTGGTATCGGACTCCCCCGGGTAGATGAGCAGGTCCGCGGTGATCTACTTCTCTGACACACCGCGCGCGGACGAGGGGGACCGGAGGAATGCGGCCGATGGACGAGCAACAGACGCACAGCGACAGCCACAGCCACAGCCACGGCGAGAACACACCGGGGGCGGGGGCACAGACCCGGGCGCAGACCCAGGCACAGACCCAAGCGCTCACCGAGCGCTTCGAGCAGGACCGTTCCCATCTGCGCGCGGTCGCCTACCGCATGCTCGGCTCCCTCAGCGAGGCCGAGGACGCCCTCCAGGACGCCTGGCTGCGCGCGAGCCGTGCCGACCTCACCGAGGTCGAGAACCTCGGCGGCTGGCTGACCACGGTCGTGGCGCGGGTGTGCCTGAACATGCTCCGTACCCGCCGCACCCGGGGCGAGGACCCGCTGGAGGCGGCCGGACCCGACGCGGGCTTCGGCCCCGGCGCTGGCGTCGGCTCCCCCGGCGAGGCGGACCGCCCGGACCCCGAGCGGGAGGCGGTGATGGCCGACTCGGTCGGGCACGCGCTGCTCGTCGTGCTCGACACGCTCGCCCCGGCGGAGCGCCTCGCCTTCGTCCTGCACGACATGTTCGCCGTACCGTTCGACGAGATCGGCCCGATGATCGAGCGGACCCCGGCCGCGGCCCGCCAGCTCGCCAGCCGCGCCCGCCGCCGCGCCAGGGGCGCCACGGCCGCGCCCGGCCCGGACCCGTCCCGCGGGCGCCGGCTCGCCGAGGCCTTCCTCGCCGCCACCCGCGACGGCGACTTCGAGGCCCTGGTCACCCTGCTCCACCCGGACGTGGTCCTGCGCGCCGACAAGGCGGTCGTGCCCAGCGCCGAGCCCATCTTCCTCGGCGGCGCCGTCACCGTCGCGAAGGCGGCGATGGCGGCGGTGGGCCGTGCCCGGTTCACCGGGGTGGCCCTGATCGACGGGGCCGTCGGCCTCGCCATGGCCCCGTTCGGCCGGCTGCGCGTGGTGCTCCGCTTCACGGTCCTGGACGGGATGATCAGCGAGATCGACGTCGTGGCGGAGCCGGACCGGCTGCGCGAACTGGAGATCGCGGTACCGGACGCCTGAGCCCGCACGGCGTCGCGGCACGCGCACGCGCAGTATCCGCGTACGTCGGCGGGGGCGGACCCGGGGCCGCCCCGCCCCACCGCCCCGGCTACGCTCACCGATCATGCTCCTCTCCGCCGACGCCCTCCTCTTCGACAGCGACGAGACCCTCGTCTCCAGCATGCGTTCCGTCGTACGGGCGTGGACCGGCTGGGCCGCCTCGTACGGCATGACCCTCCAGGACGTCGCCCGCGTCGAGGTGCACGGCCGCCCGGCCGCCGCGATCGTGGCCGAGCTGCTCCCCGCCGAACAGGTCGCGCGGGCCGTGGCCCGCCTGGAGGACGCGGAGGTCGCCGACGCGCTGGCGGGCGGGGTTGAGCCCGTCCCCGGCGCGCCCGGACTCCTCGCCCAGCTCCCCCCGGACCGCTGGGCCGTGGTGACGTCCGGCACCCGGCGGGTGGCCGAGGCCCGCCTCGGCGGGGTCGGTATCCGCCCCCGCCACCTGGTCACCGTCGACGACATCACCCACCACAAGCCCCACCCCGAGCCGTTCCTCCTGGCGGCCGAGCGCCTGGGCGTCGACCCGGCGCGCTGCGTGGTCGTCGAGGACGCGCCCGCCGGGCTGGCCTCGGGCCGGGCGGCCGGGATGACGACGATCGCCCTGACCCGGACCCACCCGGCCCATGAACTCGACGCGGACGTCACGGTCGACGACCTCACCTCCGTGTCCGTACGGGTGACGGCGACCGGTCTGGAGATCACCGTCGGCCGTCCCGTCAGCACCGCCGCGGACCCCACCGGGGCGTGAAAGAGCGGGAATTGCGCACCCGGGGCACGGGCGTGCCTTCTTCCCGGTTATCGCGTTGATACGGGCATGAATGTCTGTCGAGTTCTCAGTACCGCGGTGGCAGGGTCGGCGTTGGTGGCTGCAATGGCACCTTCTGCTCAGGCGCTGGACATCGGCCGGACCATCAGCAGCGCCGCGCACACGGCCACCGTCGCCGGGGAGCAGGCCAAGCCCGTGGCCGACGGCGTGGTCGGACACAGTCTGAACAAGCGGGTGAAGGCCATCAAGGACGCGGTCAAGGCGGGCACCGACGCCGCCGAGGCCGGGCACAACCTGGTGAGCTGACCGGCCCCCTGCCTTTCCTTCCGCCCCCGGGGAATTCCTCCCGGGGGCGGACTTCCCTTTTTGTGCGACTTTCATGACGGGTAGGACATTGTCCGCTGGTAGGAACAGCAGGGACGGCGACAGCGACAGCGCGGACCGCAATACCAGTCCCGGTCCCGGTCTCGATCCTTGTATCGGTCCCGGTATCGGTCCCGGTGCCGGTCTTGGATTCGATCTCGCGGATCCCGCGTTCTGGCAACTCCCCCGCGAGCGCCGCCTGGAGGCCTTCGCGCGGCTGAGGCGGCTGGAGCGGCCCGCCTACTTCGTCGAGCGGGCCGCCGGCCGCGGGCGGCCCGAGCGCGGGTTCTACGCCCTCGTGCGCCACGCCGACGTCGTCGGGGCCAGCCGGCAGGCCGAGGTGTTCGCCAGCGCCCCCGGAGCCACCGCGCCCGAGCCGCCCCGCTGGGTGCGCGCGGTGTTCGGGGACTCCATGGTCAACCTGGACGGCCCGCGCCACGCCCAGCTGCGCCGGGTCGTCTCGCGCGCCTTCACCCCCCGCGTCCTGGCCGACGCCGAGCACGGTATCCGCGAGCTCGCCGCCCGTATCGTCGACGACCTGGTGGCCACGGGGGCCGACGAGTTCGTCTCGGCCGCCGCCTCGCGCATGGCCTTCGAGGTCATCTGCGACATGCTCGGCGTGCCCGAGCCGGGCCGCGTCGAGATCGCCCGCCAGGTCGACCGGGCCTCCGAGAACGCCGGCGTCGCCCGTACGCTGCGGGCCCGTGTCCGGGTGCCCGGGCGCGGGCTGCGGGCGCTGGCCCGGATGCAGCTGACCGTCGCGGCGCTGGGCCGCGAGCGGCGCCGGCGGCCCACCGGTGACCTCATCTCCGCGCTGGTCGCCGCCGACGTCGACGGACAGGGCCTGAGCACCCGTCAGCTGGGCTCGTTCTTCTCGCTGCTGATGGTCGCGGGCGTGGAGACCACCCGTAACGCCATCGCCCACGCGCTCGCCCTGCTCACCGACCACCCCGAGCAGCGCGCACTGCTCACCGGCGACTTCGAGCGCTACGCGGACGGGGCCGTGGAGGAGATCGTCCGGTTCTCCACCCCCATCATCCAGTTCCGCCGCCATGTGACGCGCCCTCATGTCCTGGGCGGACAGGCCTTCGTCCCCGGTGACCGGGTCATGCTGCTGTACGCCTCCGCCAACCGCGACGAGGCCGTCTTCGACCGCCCCGACGTCTTCGACATCACCCGCAAGCCCAATCCGCACCTCGGATACGGGGGCGGCGGGCCGCACTACTGCCTCGGCGCCCATCTGGCCCGCGTCGAGATCAAGGCCCTGCTGCGCGAACTGCTGAGCCGGCCGCTCGCCCTGTGTGCCGTGGGGGTGCCGGAGCTGGGCCATTCCAGTTTCGACAACCGCGTACGGGCCCAGCGCTGTGCGTTCACGGCCGGGGAGAACCGGGCGGCGGCCTCGCGCACCTCCTGAACCCGAACAGATCATCAGACTTGCGCTAGACGGGTTGCCGCGCGCCGATCCGGTGCGGACACGCGCACGGATACGGCCCTTCCCGTGATGCCCGGAGTATTCCTATGACGATCTGGTCTTCTCCTCGCATTCCTGTCGAAGGGTTTGTCCGGCATGCACAACATCTCTGGTTCCGTCGCCCGTGCCGCCGTGGTGGCGGGCCTGGTCACCACGCTGGGTACGGCCTACAGCGCAGCCGCCGCCACGGGCGGTCCCGCGGGGGAGCGCGCCTCGGCACCGCAGGACGCGGCGGCGGCCCCGTACGCCGCGCGTCAGGCCGACCGTACGGGCGGCGCCGCCGACTCCGCGTCGCGCCCGCGCGACGACCGCGAGGACCACGACGGCTACGGCCGCCCCGAACACGACCGTGACCGCGACCACGGGTACGAGTACGGGCAAGGGCCCGGGCCCGGGCCCGGCACCGGCCACGAGCACGGCGGCGACTACGGCCACGACCACGGGAGCGGCACCGGCGGCGACCACGGCGGCAGCTACGGCGAGGAGCACGGCAGCGGCACCGGCGACGACCACCGCGGCAGCTACGGCCACGACCATGGCAGCAGCACCGGCGACGACCACCGCGGTGACTACGGGGACGACCACGGCGTCGGCACCGGCGGCGACYACGGCCACGACCACGGCAGCGACACCCCCCGCCCGCACCC
>NZ_JBJHPC010000458.1:0-5797 GCF_045257485.1 Streptomyces sp. YS-3
CGGCCGTGGGGGACCCCGATCCCTTCAACTCCGTGGCCACCAGGCCCAGATACGACCCCGCGGGCTCGGCCGCCGCCCCGTTCACCGCGCACCTCCACCCGGCGATCCTCGGCATCGCGAACACCGCCGTCCCGGCCGTCCCGGCGGGCAGCACCGCCCGTACACCGCTGTCGGTAACCTCGACCTCGCTCGCCCCCGTCGTCCGCAGCCGCTCCACCGCCGCCGTCAGCGCACCCCGGTCCAGACAGCCGAGCTGGGCCTTCCTGTACGCGGGGCGCAGCTCCACCCGTGACGACGGGCCCGGCGAGACRCCCAGCGGGGCCAGCGCCGCCCGCCGCTTGGGGGCGCCGCCCCGGAACTCCACCCACTTCCCGGCCGTGCCCAGCCGCGCCCACCCCGTGTACTCCGGGGCCCACAGGAACGCCTCCTGCCCGGCCGCACACCCCTCGGCGACCGTACGCGGCAGCGTGTACACCCGCGCCCCCAGCAGCGACTCCTGGTTCCGGAAGGGCGAGGCGCCGTAGGCCGGGGTCGCACCACCCCGCACCGTCACCAGCGGCGGCACCGGGGCGCGGGTGACCGTCGTGGCGCCGCCCTTGTCCGCCCGCACCCGCGCCCCCACCGCGAACACCGCGTCCGTCACCGGGTTGTCCAGGCTCTGCACGGACCGGCCGCGTGAGGTCCAGCCGCCGCCCAGCGCCGTCATGGTCCTGGTCAGGACGTCCGGCGTCAGACTGCTGTAGTAGGACGCGCCCTCACCGCCGACCAGCAGCGGATCGTTGCCCGTCAGCTGGCGGCGGCCCGGTTCGGTGCGGTACGCGGGCCAGCCGTCCGCCCCGGACACCGCCTCCTCGCGCGCGTCGTGCGCCGCGCCCCACGCCGGATAGCTGTCGAGCCGGTGCAGCCGCTCCCGGTCGCCGTACGCCACCGTCACCGCCGCCTGCGCGGTCTGCGCCCCGGCCAGGAGCACCACCGCCGCCAGCGCGAACGCCCGCCGGCCCCGCGTCCGGCGGGCGATCACCAGCGCCCCGAGCACCGCCGCGAGCCCACCGGCGTACAAGGGGTAGGACCAGGGCGAGACCAGTTCGCTGAAGGCCGCCCCGGCGCCGATCACCCCGAGCACCCCGCCGCCGCCGAGCAGCGCGCGCCGGTCCGGCAGGCCGTCCGCCACGCAGATCCACGCGGCGATGACCAGGATGCCGCTCAGCACGAACGTCTGGCGGTACGGGCTGCCGTTGGGCGTCTGGAAGGCGTGCCAGGCCAGATGCGTCGGCTTCCACTGGAAGGAGAGCGCGACGAGGAGGGCGAGGCCCGTCCACGCGTACCGCTCGCGGTCCGGCACCGCGCGATGGAATGCCAGCGCGCCCGCGAGGAGCAGCGCGCCCGTGCCCAGGAACAGCGCGGGGCTGGAGAAGCTGTACGTCGCCGGGAGCCAGCGCGCCAGGAAGTCGCTCCAGGGGACCGGCTCGAACTCCTTGCTCCAGCCCGGATACGCGTGCTTGGTCCCGAGGAAGACCGTGAAGAGGACGGGGGCGGACAGTGCGACGCCGAGCGCCGTCGTCCACCCCGCGCGGGCCAGGCCCCACAGCCGGGCCCGTGCCCCCGTCCTCTCGGGCGACTCCTCCAGGAACAACCGCAGCAGCAGCACCAGGGCCGCCCCGATCGTCGCCATGTACGCGGTGTAGAAGTTCGCCGTCCAGGCCAGCGCCACCACCGCCGGGCCGGCCAGCGGACGCGTCCGCTTCCGGGCCCACTCGCCCACCAGGCAGAGCATGGGGAACGCGATCAGACCGTCCAGCCACATGGTGTTGTAGGTCGCCTCGATCACCGACCAGCCGCACAGCGCGTACGCCGCCCCCAGCACCCCGGCCACCCAGCGCCGGCCGACGCCCGGGCGCAGGGCGAGCAGCAGGACGGTCATGGCGACGGCCGCCGCGGCCATCTTCAGGACCGTGATCACATACACCGCGAGGTCGATCCGGTCGCGCGGGAACACCCCGACCAGCAGCGCGAACGGGCTGCCCAGATACGTACCGATGTCGGGCAGGAACGACGTCCCGTACCCGGACTGCCAGTTGACCAGCGCGCCGCCGTGGGCGCGGCCGTGCAGCAGGTCCCACAGATGGGCGTGGAACGGGACGAACTGGTTGCCCAGGTCGTTGACGCCGCGGGTGTGCCGCCCGAAGGGGAAGGTCCGGGCGACGGCGTCGGCCGCGCACACCGCGACCACGGTGAGCAGCGCGGCGAGGGCGGACGCCCGGGCGCGCGGGCGTCCGGGTCCGGCGGGCGCGGCCGGGGCGGCGGGGGGAAGCCGGACGGCTTCGAGAGTCGGCATAAGGAGATCCTCTGCTGTTCGCTGCCGTCGAATATGCCGGACCGGTGCGGGTAAATCGGCGCCCCGGGGGCTCAGTTCACGTAATCGACGCCCCGCCGTCATTCGGTGAATCCGCCCCGGACGTCTGGCCCGGTTGTTCTTCGTTCACTGCCACAGCCGACTCCGTATCGACGGGGGAGAACCGTGCTCATCTCGATTGTCGTGCCCTGCTTCAACGAAGAGGAGATCATCGGCCGCTTCCATGACCAGGTGACCAGGGAAATCTCCCGGCTCGACGCGGAATTCGAAATCCTCTATGTCGACGACGGCAGCAAGGACCGTACGTTCGCGCTGCTCCAGGAGATGGCCGCCCGCGACCCGCGCGCCCGTTATGTCTCCTTCAGCCGGAACTTCGGCAAGGAGGCGGCGATGCTCGCCGGGCTGCGGCACGCCGCCGGGGACGCCGTAGTGATCATGGACGCCGACCTCCAGCACCCCCCGGAGCTGATCGGCCGGATGCTGGACCTGCACGCCCAGGGCCACGACCAGGTGATCGCCCAGCGCACCCGCAAGGGCGACCGCGTCACCCGCACCCTCACCGCGCGCCTGTACTACCGCCTGATCAACCGCCTGGTCGATGTGGAACTGGTCGACGGCGTGGGAGACTTCCGCATGCTCTCGCGCAGGACGGTCGACGCGGTGCTCGAACTCACCGAGTACAACCGCTTCTCCAAGGGGCTCTTCGCCTGGGTCGGATTCCGCACCACCACGTTCAGTTACGAGAATGCGGTCCGGGAACAGGGGCGCTCCGCGTGGACGTTCGGAAAGCTCCTGAACTACGGCCTGGACGGGATGATCTCGTTCAACAACAAGCCGCTGCGGGCGGCCGTCTATCTCGGCATGCTGCTGCTCGGGATCGCCACGGCGTATTCCGCGTGGATCGTCGGTGTCGCCATGGTGAACGGCGTGGACACCCCCGGATATGTGACCCTGCTCGTCGTCGTCACCGCGCTCGCGGGCGTGCAGATGGTGATGGTGGGCGTGGTCGGTGAATACGTGGGCCGTATCTATTACGAGGTCAAGCGCCGTCCGCACTTCCTGGTGCAGGCGACGAACGTGACGACCGGGGCGGACGTGACGACGGGGACGGACGCGACGGCCGGGGCGCCGGCCGCGGACGGGCGGCTGCCGCACCCGCGTCCCGGCCGGGAGTTCGCCCGCCGATGAGACCGGGAACCGCCGCCCAGATCGTCCGGTTCGCCCTGGTGGGGGCGGTCAACACCGGTACCTACTACGGCCTGTACCTGCTCTTCCTGCCGCGGGTGCCGTACGTGGTGGCCCATGTCATGGCGTTCCTGCTCGCCATGGTCGGCTCCTTCTTCCTCACCTCGTACTTCACCTACCGCACCCGGCCCACCTGGCGGAAGTTCCTGCTCTTCCCGCTCACCAACGCGGCGAACTTCGTCATCACCACGACCGGGATGTACGTGCTGGTGGACCTGCTCGGCCTCAGCAGCACCTGGGCCCCGCTGATCGCCGCGGCGACGGCGATCCCGGTCACCTTCGTCCTCTCCCGGACGATCATGCTGCCCCCCGAGACCCCCAAGGCGGCCGAATCGTTGAGCGAATCAGTGGCCCACACCACTGAGACTGCCTAACATCGATCACCGCAAGGTCATCAGGTCGCTGCACTGTCGCACGATCCGCCGGGAGGCTCCTTTGCACCGCCGCCGTCGCACCGCACTCGCCCTCTGTGTCGCGCTCCTCGGCGCGGGGCCACTCCTGACCGCCTGCGGCAGCGAGGCCCATCCGGGCGCCGCCGCCGTCGTGGGGGGCGACCGCATTCCGGTCTCCGCGCTCCAGGCCCAGGTCAAGGACGTCCGTACGGCGCAGCAGGCCTCGCCGCAGTCCGCCCAGCTCATCAAGAACACCGGCCAGCTCAGCCGCGCCAAGCTGCACGGGCTGATCTTCGACAAGGTGCTGGACCGGGCCGCCGCCGACGCCGGGGTGAGCGTCAGCCGCAAGGAGCTCCAGCAGGCCCGGGCCGCGATGGCCCAGCAGGCGGGCGGCGAGCAGGCGTTCGCGGCCATGCTCCTCCAGCAGCGCGGGGTGGCGCCCGGCCAGATCGACGACGCGGTGCGCGAGCAGGTGCAGCTCACCAAGCTGGCCGCCGCGACCGGCGCCGACCTCTCCACGCCCACCGGACAGGCCTCCGTCACCAAGACGCTCACCGAGGCGTCGAAGAAGCTGCGGATCGACGTGAACCCGCGGTACGGGACCTGGGACGACAAGGCGATCCAGCTCGCCGACACCAAGACGCCGTGGATCGCCCAGGTGACCAAGAACGCCCCGGAGCAGGAGAGCCCCATCACCGGCTGACGGGCCGGGGCGGGCGCGGCGGGCGGCCGGGGTAGGTTCGAGAGGTGACTCTCGAAGAACCCGGCCGCGTCGTCCTGCTCACCGCCAGCCACCGGGTGGCACCCGGACTGCTGTCCTGGCCCGCGTGGCAGACGCTGCGCGCCGCCGACCGGGTGCTCTGCGCCGACCCCGGCCATCCGCAGCTGCCGTATCTGCGCGAGGCGGGCGTCGAGGCCGAGATCGTGGAGCCGGACGCCCAGGAGCTGGTCGAGGCGTGCGCCGGGGGCCGTACGGTCGTCGTCCTCCCCTCCGGTGAGGGCGACCGCCGGCTCACCGACGGACTGGCCCGGCTCGCGGGCTCCGGCCGGGTCGCCATGCCCGACCTGGAGCTGCTGCCCGGCTCGTACGATCTGCCCGGCGCCCGGCTGCTCGACCTCGTCCAGGTCATGGACCGGATCCGCCGCGAGTGCCCGTGGTCTTCCCAGCAGACCCACAAGGGGCTGGCGAAGTACGCCCTTGAAGAGGCGTACGAGCTGGTCGAGGCGGTGGAGGAGGGCGACCGCGACGAGCTGCGCGAGGAGCTGGGGGACGTGCTCCTCCAGGTCGTCTTCCACGCGCGCATCGCGGAAGAGGGACGCGCGGAGGACGGGTCGGACCCCTTCTCCATCGACGACGTGGCCGGGACGATCGTGGAGAAGCTGATCCACCGCCATCCGCACATCTTCGGGGACGCGCACGCGGAGACGCCCGAGGAGGTCAAGGAGCACTGGCTGCGCCAGAAGGCCGCGGAGAAGGGGCGGGACTCGGTGACCGACGGCGTCCCCCTCGGTCAGCCCGGCCTCGCCCTCGCCGCGAAACTGGCGTCCCGGGTCCGCACGGCGGGCCTTGAGGTCCCCCTGCCCACCGGCGAGGGCATCGGCTACCGGCTGCTCGCCCTGGCGGTGGCGGCGGAGGCCGACGGCACGGACCCGGAGGCGGCCCTGCGGGCGGCGGCGCGCGCGTACCGGGACGCGATCCGCACGGCCGAGACGGACGGACGATGACACAACCCCCGACCCCGCCGGACCGGGAGCCGGGCCAGGACTTGGGTCTGGAGCCGGGGCAGGACGCGGCCCCGCCCGCCCC
>NZ_JBJHPC010000459.1:0-5766 GCF_045257485.1 Streptomyces sp. YS-3
GGCGGCCGGCCCGCTCCTCGCCGCGCCCCCGCCGCGGCGGCCGGCCCGCTCCTCGCCGCGCCCCCGCCGCCCGCGCCCCAACGGGCCGGGCGGCGGGGGCGCGCGGGGCGGCGGTCAGGCCGCACCGCTCTTGCCGCGGCCGAACTCCTCGTCCAGGACGGAGAGCCGCCGCCAGTACTCCTCCTCGTCGATCTCACCGGCGGCGAACCGGCGGCCGAGCACGGCGAGCGGTGAGCGCTCGTCGAGCGGGGGCCGGTCGCCGTAGGGGCGGGGGCCGCCGAAGGGCGGATGCCAGGGGCCGCGTCCGCCACGGCGGACCGTGCGCCGCAGCAGGGTCACGACCGTGAAGATCACCGCCGCCCAGACCACCGGGAAGAAGAGGATCCAGGGTCCGGGTCCGTCGTAGGCCAGGGTGTTCATCGTGATCGGCTCCTCGGTAGGGGTTGGTCCCGTGGTGCTTTCGAGACTCCTCCCGAGCGGCTTCCGGCGCGTCGTACGGCCGGCGGCACCCGGCATACCCCCCGGGGAGTAGCCCGGGCACGCGCGACTGCTCCGAACGGCCGCACCGGGACGCCCTTTCCCCGCGATCCGCTCTGGATTCTGTACCTACTAGTATGTACAGTACGGATCATGAGCACCCCAGAGCGTCTGATCGAGGCCACCCGGGAGCTGCTGTGGGAGCGGGGCTATGTCGGCACCAGCCCCAAGGCGATCCAGCAGCAGGCGGGTGCGGGCCAGGGAAGCATGTACCACCACTTCACGGGCAAGCCGGATCTGGCGCTCGCCGCCATCCGGCGCACCGCCGACGAGCTGCGTGCGAGCGCCGAGGCCTCCTTCGGCGGCGGGGGCACCGCGTACGAACGCATCCGCGGCTATCTGCTGCGCGAGCGCGATGTGCTGCGCGGCTGCCCGGTGGGCCGGCTGACCATGGACCCGGACGTCATCGCGAGCGAGGAGCTGCGCGCGCCCGTCACCGAGACGATCGACTGGCTGCGCGGCCGGCTCGCCGCGATCGTCCAGGAAGGCCTGGACGCGGGCGAGTTCACCGCTCCCCTGGTGCCAGAGGAGGTCGCGGCGACGGTGGTCGCGACCGTCCAGGGCGGCTATGTCCTGGCCCGCGCGTCCGGCTCGCCCGCCGCCTTCGACGCGGGCGTGCGCGGTCTGCTCGCCCTGCTCGCCCCCCGTACCCCCTGATCAACGCCGAGGAGCAGCCATGCAGGTCACCCGTCGACGCCCCGCCAGTACGCGCGGCCCGGCCGAGCACTTCACGGGCACGGTCTGGCTGGACGAGATCGCCGCGCCCCCGTCTCCGTCACGGCTGCGGATGTTCAGCGTCCACTTCGCCCCGGGCGCCCACACCGCCTGGCACCGCCATCCGCACGGCCAGGTTCTCCAGATCACCGAGGGCGAGGGCCTGGTGCAGCGCCGGGGCGGTCCCGTCGAGCCGGTCCGGGCGGGCGACACCGTCTGGATCGAGCCGGACGAGTGGCACTGGCACGGCGCCGGACCGCACACGTTCATGACGCATCTCGCGGTCGTCGAGACGGCGCCGGACGGCACCGCCGTCGACTGGGACCGCCATGTCGACGCCGACGCCTACCCGTCGTCCGCTTCCTGAGGAGTACGCCGTGCACGCGCTTCAGTACGAGATCACCCTCCCCGCCGACTACGACATGGGCATCATCCGCACCCGGGTCGCCACCCGGGGCCATCTCCTCGACGCCTTCCCCGGCCTGGGCCTCAAGGCGTATCTGATCCGCGAACGCGGCGCCGGCTCGCCGGTGAACGCCTATGCGCCCTTCTACCTCTGGAACACCCCCGAGGGCATGAACTCCTTCCTTTGGGGCCCGGGTTTCCAGGGCATCGTGGACGACTTCGGCCGCCCCGAGGTCCAGCACTGGATGGGGCTGTCGTACGAGGAAGGGGAGGCGGCGGGTGCCGCGCCCCGCTCAGCGACCCGTGAGCGCCTCGCGATGCCGGAGGGTGTACGCCCCGCCGAGTTCGTCGCCGGACAGCTGGAGCGGGCGGCCGGGCCGGGGGCGGTGGCGAGCGCGGTGGCGGTCGACCCGCGCCGCTGGGAGCTGCTGCGTCTCACCCTCTGGGAGCAGGAGATCCCAGAGGCGCCGGGCGACCGGTTCGAGGTGCTGCACCTGTCGGCGTCGGAGCGCGCCGCGCTGACCCGGGGACGGCACTGGTGAGCGGCGTCGTCCGTACGGTGCTCGGCGATGTGCCGGGCGACCGGCTCGGTGTGGTGGACGCGCACGACCACCTCTTCATCCGCAGCCCGCTGCTGCCGGGCCAGGAGCTCGACGACGCCGACGACGCGGCGGCCCGCCTCGCAGCCTTCCGCGACCTCGGCGGCGGCACGGTGGTGCAGTGGACACCGTACGGAATGGGCCGCCGGGCGGACCGGCTCGCGGAGCTCTCCCGGCGGTCGGGGGTCCACGTCGTGGCCGCCACCGGGCTGCACCAGGCGGTCCACTACGCACCCGAACTGCTCGACTCCGTACGCGACTCGCTCGCCGAGCTGTTCGTGCGCGAGATCACCGCGGGGGTGGCGGGCACGGACGGCGTACGGGCCGGGCTGATCAAGGTCGCGGGCGGGTTCCACGGGCTCGACGCGCACGCCCGGCTGACCCTGCGCGCCGCCGCCGAGGCCCAGCACCGCACGGGCGCGGCCGTCGCCGTGCACCTGGAGCTCGGCACGGGGGCCCTGGACGTACTCGACCTGCTCTGCGGGGAGTTGGGGGTCTCGCCGGACCGGGTGATCCTCGGCCATCTCAACCGCTCGCCGGACTTCGCCGTGCACCGGCTGGCCGCCGCCGAGGGCGCCTATCTGGGCTTCGACGGGCCGTCACGGGCCAATCACGCCACGGACTGGCGGATGCCTGAGGCGCTGGAGGCGCTCGCCGACGCGGGGTTCGCGGACCGGCTGCTGCTCGGCGGGGACACGGTGACTCCGGACACGCCGGGCATGCCGTATCTGCTGCGCCGGGTGCGGCCCCGGCTCGAACTCGCCCTGGGCCGGGAGCTGGTGGAGCGGGTGATGGTCGCGAACCCGGCGGAGGCGTTCGCGCTGCGCACACCGTAGGCGCCGCGGGGAGCCGCGCACGGCCTTATGGCCCGGACGGCCTCACCCCAGCGCCCGCAGCGGGTCGTCCAGTACCGGCTGCCACGCCAACTCCGCCGCCCCCACCAGGCTGTTGTGGTCGAGCGAGCACGCCAGGATCGGCACACCCCCGCTGCGGCCCCACAGGCTGCGGTCGGCCACGACGGCCCGCAGACGGTCCGGGTCCGCCTCCAGGAGTGCCTTGTGCAGTCCGCCGAGGATGATCCGGTCGGGGTTGAGGATGTTGACGAGCCCGGCCAGGCCCAGGCCGAGCCGGTCGACGAGCTCCTCGGCCGCCCCGCGCACCGACATGTCCTCGTACTCCGTGCGCAGCAGCTCGCGGGACTGCTCCAGGAGCGAGACCTCGGGGCCGGGGTCGCGGCCCGCCGCCGTCAGGAACGCGAGCGGGTCGGTCTCCACGTCGAGGCAGCCGCGCCCGCCGCAGTAGCAGGGGCGGCCCTCGGGGTTGACGGTGAGGTGGCCGACCTCCAGCGCCAGTCCCGAACTGCCGGTGTGCAGACGGCCGTCGAGGACGAGGGCACCGCCCACGCCCCGGTGACCGGTGGCCACGCACAGCAGATGCTGGGCGCCGCGCCCGGCGCCGTGGCGGTGCTCGGCGAGGGCGGCGAGGTTGACGTCGTTGCCGGTGAAGGCGGGACCGTCGATGCCCGCCGCCCGTACCTGCTCGGCGAAGATCTCGCGCACCGGGGCCCCGGCGGGCCAGGCCAGGTGCAGCGGGTTGAGCGCGGTGCCGTCGGGCTCCGCGACGGCCGAGGGCACGGCCAGACCGGCGCCGACACAGCGCAGCCCGCTGCCGCGCAGCAGTTCCGCGCCCGCGCGGACGACCTCGCCCAGCACCTGTGCGGGGTCGGCGGAGACCGTGACACAGCCGGGGGCGGTGGCGATGGTCCGCCCGCCGAGGCCGACCAGCGCGGCCCGGAACCCGTCGGCGTGCACCTGGGCGGCGAGGGCGACCGGACCCGAGTCGTTGACGGCGAGACGGTGCGAGGGGCGGCCCTGGGAACCGGCGGCGGCGCCGGGGCGGGAGTCGACCTGGATGAGGCCGAGCGCTTCGAGTTCGGCGGCGACCGCCCCGGCCGTGGCCCGGGTGACGCCCAGCTCGGCGGTGAGGACGGCGCGGGTGGGCGCGCGGCCGGTGTGGACCAGTTCGAGCGCGGGTCCGAGCGCCCCGCGGCCCCGGTCCAGTCTCGTCTTGGTGTGCGTCGCCTTGCCGTTCATGGGGGCGAGTCTCCCATGATCCAGCACGGAGGCATTCCCTCCGGCCCGGGCCCCCGTTCACCCGCCGCTCACCGGCCGGCCACCGCGGGGACCGAGCAGTGCCGGGGGAAACGGGTTGTCCGTGAGGGCCGTCGCCCCCTATCCTGAGTTTGTGCCGCTACTAAACAAAGTGCGGACGGCCCTGCCGGCAGGACCCGGCGCGCACACCCCCGCGCCCTCCCTGCTCCGCCTCCGCACCGCCCTGACCGTGTTCTTCGCCCTCGACGGATTCCTCTTCGCCGGCTGGGTGGTCCGTATCCCGGCCATCAAGCAGCAGACCGGCGCCTCGGCCGGTGACCTCGGCCTGGCCCTGCTCGGCGTTTCCGGGGGCGCCGTGGTGACGATGGTGATCACCGGCCGGCTCTGCCGGCGCTACGGCAGCCACCCGGTGACCGTGGCCTGCGGCGCCCTGATGGCGCTGGCCATCGCCCTTCCGGCACAGACGCACTCCGCGCTCTCACTGGGCGCGGTCCTGCTGGTCTTCGGCGCCGCGTACGGCGGGATCAACGTCGCCATGAACAGTGCGGCCGTCGACCTGGTCGCCGCCCTGCGGCGCCCGGTGATGCCCAGCTTCCACGCCGCCTTCAGCCTCGGCGGGATGCTGGGCGCGGGCATCGGCGCGGTGGTCGCGGGCGGCCTCTCCCCCACCGCGCACCTGCTCACCCTGACCGGCTTCGGCCTCCTGGTCACCGCCCTCGCGGGACCGGTCCTGCTCCGCCACCCGGCCCCCGCGCATCCCACGCTGCCGCACGCGCGCAGCCGGCGGCCCGACGGCCGGGCCCGCCGACTGGTCCTCCTGTTCGGTGTGATCGCGCTGTGCACGGCGTACGGGGAGGGGGCCATGGCCGACTGGGGCGCGCTCCACCTGGAGCAGGACCTCGACGCGGCCCCCGGTATCGCCGCCATCGGCTACTCCCTGTTCGCGCTGGCCATGACGGCGGGCCGGCTCAGCGGCACCTTCCTGCTCGAACGCCTGGGCCAGACCCGCGCGCTGGTCGCGGGCGGCACCACGGCCACCGCCGGGATGCTGCTCGGCGCGCTCGCGCCGACGGTGTGGCTCGCGCTCGCCGGGTTCGCGGTGATGGGCCTGGGCCTGGCCAACATCTTCCCGGTGGCGGTGGCCCGCGCGGGCGCGCTGGCCGGACCCGGCGGCGTCGCCGCCGCGTCCACCCTGGGCTACGGCGGCATGCTGCTGGGGCCGCCCGCGATCGGCTTCCTCGCCCAGTGGTCCTCGCTGCCCGTGGCCCTGACGACGGTGGCCGCGCTGTCGGCGGCGGCGGCCCTGATCGCGTACGGATCGCGGCACGCGACCGCGGGCTGACGGACGGACGGCGGGGGGCCCGGCCACCGTCGTCAGGGCCACGGGCAGCGAGGACCAC
>NZ_JBJHPC010000460.1:0-5757 GCF_045257485.1 Streptomyces sp. YS-3
GTCCCTGGCGGGGGACGCGGCCCGGGGCGCGGCGGCGCTGGTGGTGGAGGCGGTGCTGGACGATCCGGCGGGGTGGGCGGCGGGCTGAGCGAGGCGCCGGGGCGCCCCGCCGCCCGGCCGGGCCGGACGCCGATCCCTCAGCGCACCCCCATCAGATGCTCCAGCGCCAGCTGGTCCAGCTGCTCGAACGCCATCCCCCGCGCCCCCGCCGCCTCCGCGTCGAAGTCCTCGAAGGCCGCGCGGTCCCCGAGCAGTGCGGCCAGGCCGTCGTCGGCCGTCGGCCGGGCGAGGTCGTCCAGGCGGGACGCCCGCAGCGCCGCCCGCACCTCCGGGTCGGCGCGGAACGCCGCCGCACGCTCCCGCAGGATCAGATAGGTGCGCATGTTGCCCGCCGCCGACGCCCACACCCCGTCGGCGTCCTCGGTGCGCGGCGGCTTGAAGTCGAAGTGGCGCGGGCCCTCGTAGCCCGCCGACTCCAGGAGGTCGACCAGCCAGAACGCGTCGCGCAGGTTGCCCGCCCCGAACCGCAGGTCCTGGTCGTACTTGATGCCGGACTGGCCGTTGAGGTCGATGTGGAAGAGCTTTCCGGCCCAGAGCGCCTGCGCGATGCCGTGGGTGAAGTTGAGCCCGGCCATCTGCTCGTGCCCCGTCTCGGGGTTGACCCCGACCAGCTCCGGCCGCTCCAGCCGTTCGATGAAGGCGAGCGCGTGCCCGACGGTGGGCAGCAGGATGTCCCCGCGCGGCTCGTTCGGCTTGGGCTCTACCGCGAACCGCAGGTCGTAGCCCTGGCTCACGACGTACTCGCCCAGCAGGTCGAAGGCCTCCTTCAGCCGGTCGAGCGCCACCCGGACGTCCTTGGCGGCCCCGGACTCCGCGCCCTCGCGCCCGCCCCACGCCACGTACACCCGGGCGCCGAGCTCCACGGCGAGGTCGATGTTGCGGATCGTCTTGCGCAGCGCGTACCGCCGGATGTCCCGGTCGTTGGCGGTGAAGGCGCCGTCCTTGAAGACGGGGTGGGTGAAGAGGTTGGTGGTGGCCATGGGGACCGCGAGGCCGGTGGCGTCCAGGGCCGCGCGGAAGCGCTTGACGTGGGCGTCGCGGTCGGCGTCGGACGCGCCGAACGGGATCAGGTCGTCGTCGTGGAAGGTCACCCCGTACGCGCCGAGCTCGGCGAGCCGGTGGACGGTGGCGACCGGCTCGAGCGCGGGCCGGGTCGCGTCGCCGAACGGGTCGCGCCCCTGCCAGCCGACGGTCCACAGACCGAAGGTGAACTTGTCCTCGGGGGTGGGTGTGTAGCGTTCCGTCATCGTCGTGTCCACCTCGGTGCGGGGCACCCAAGGGCCCCGGATGCTATTTGTTTACTGACCTGACGAATATGACATGATCGCTGCTGCTTCCGGAACCCCGGACGGTCATCTAATTTGTTCCAGGCGCGCGCAAATATGTCCGGCGCGTCCGTACGCTTCGAATTCCGCAGGAGAGGGGTGCCGTATGCCGCAGGCCCCGGTCGTCATCGGGGTGGACAGCTCCACCCAGTCCACCAAGGCCCTGCTCGCCGACGCGGAGACCGGACGGACGCTCGCCGTGGGCCGCGCCCCGCACCGCGTCGACGGCTCCGCGGGGGCGCGCGAGAGCGACCCCGAGCAGTGGTGGCGGGCACTGGGCGAGGCGGTCCGGGCCGGGCTGAAGGAGGCGGGGGTGCCCGCCTCCGCCGTCACCGGCATCGCCGTCGCGGGCCAGCAGCACGGCCTGGTTGTCCTGGACCGCGACGGCCGTCCGCTGCGCCCGGCCCTGCTCTGGAACGACACCCGCTCGGCCCCGCAGGCCGCCGCCCTCACCGGTGCGCTCGGCGGCCCGGACGCGTGGACCGCGCGCACCGGCTCGGTGCCCGTCGCCGCCGTGACCGCCGCCAAGTGGCGCTGGCTGCGGGAGAACGAGCCCGCGCACGCCTCGGCCGCCGCCCGGGTCCGCCTCCCCCACGACTTCCTCACCGAGCGCCTCGCCGGGGCCGCCGCGACCGACCCCGGGGACGCCTCCGGCACCGGCTGGTACGCGACGGCCACCGGCGCCTACGACCCCGTACTGCTCGACCTGCTCGGTCTGGACGCCGCTCTGCTGCCCGAGGTCGCCCCCACCGGCGCCACCCGGGTGGGGTCCCTGACGGCGCGGGCCGCCGAGGCGCTCGGGCTGCCCGCCGCCACCGCGGTCGCCGCCGGGACCGGGGACAACATGGCCGCCGCCGTGGGGCTCGGGCTCGGCGGCGCGGGCCTGCTCAACCACCCCGTCCTCAGCCTGGGCACCTCCGGTACGGTCTTCGCCGCCACCCGCACCCGTCCCGCCTCGCGCGAGCTCTCCGGGTTCGCCGCGACCGACGGCACCTTCCTCCCGCTCGCCTGCACCCTCAACTGCACGCTCGCGGTGGACCGGATCGCGGCCCTGCTCGGTCTCGGCCGCGAGGAGGCCGAGCCCGGCGGCGAGGCGGTGCTCCTGCCGTACCTCGACGGCGAGCGCACCCCCGACCTGCCGACCGCCGCCGGGCTGCTCACGGGGCTGCGCCACGCCACGACCGGGCCCCAGCTCCTGGGCGCGGCCTACGAGGGCGCGGTCTTCACCGCCCTGCGCGCCCTCGACGACCTGCTGCGCGCGTGCGGGCTCGACCCGGCGGACCCGGGCGCCGCCGGCCGGCCGCTGCGGCTGATCGGCGGGGGCGCCCGCGGCCGTGTCTGGGTGGAGACCGTGCGCAGGCTCTCGGGCCGGCCGCTCCTGGTGCCCCGGGCGACGGAGCTGGTCGCGCTGGGCGCCGCTGCCCTCGCCGCGGCGGCGGTCACCGGCGCGGACCCGGTGGCGACCGCCGCCGCCTGGGGCACCGGCGAGGGGACCGCGCTGGAGCCGGTCGCCCGTGACACGGCCGCCTGGGAGCGCATCGGCGCCGTCCTCGACCGGGCGGCGCCGGTGCTCGGCTGACCGCGGCCCTCAGCGGGGCCGCGCGTTCACCGGCTCTGGCGCAGCAGCTCGGCGAGGGCGCTGTCCATGTCGAGGTCCTGGTTCTCGGCCTCGGCGGAGACCACCGCGTAGGTGAGGAGGAGGAAGCGGCGCAGCGCCGCCGTGCCGAACTCCAGGAGCGCCGTACCGTCCGGGGAGCGCAGCTCCACCACGGTCCGGGCCGGGTCGAGCGGCCGTACGTGCACATCGCCGGTGCCGGCCGGGGCGCGCAGTCCCCGGTCGATGAGGTTGCGGGCGAAGACCCAGGTCACGCCGGTGTCGTCCAGGGAGACCTGGGCGGGGAACAGCATCCGGACCGCCAGCGGGTCGGCGGCGTCGTAGGTGAGGGTGACGGGGACGGGGACGCCGTGGGGTGCGTCGGTGACGAGGCGGGCCAGGACGGACTGTTCGACGGTGGTGGACATCGACTCGCTCCTTGCTGCCACTCCCGATCTGTGACCCGCATCACATCATCTCAATAGTCGCACATTCAACACCTTGCCTGGGATTTCGTGCGAAAACCCCGAAAGGGCCCGGCGGACCGGGGGCCTGGCACCACCCCCGCCCGGGGCCCAGCCCTCCTGACCGCGACCCCGTGCCGGGCGGACGATCGTGACCCACGGATCGCACGGACGGCAGAGCAGGGGGCTGGGACATGAACGACCACACACGGCGGAACGTACTGCGCGGCGCGGCGGGCGCGGCGGCGGCAGGGGTGCTGGCGGCACACGGCGGGACGGCCGCGTCCGCCACCGCGCGCAGCGCCCCGCGGACCGCGGCGCCCGCCGCCGTGAAGCAGCCGTTCCTGCACGGGGCCTTCGCGCCCGTCACCGAGGAGCTCACCGCCTTCGACCTGCCCGTCACCGGCCGCGTCCCCCGCTCGCTGAACGGGCGCTATCTGCGCACCGGCCCCAACGTCCTCGGCCTGGAGGACCCCCGCGCCCACCACTGGATGCTGGGGGACGGCATGGTCCACGGGGTGCGGCTGCGCGACGGGCGGGCCGAGTGGTACCGCAACCGGTGGGTCCGCTCGGCCGCCGTCAGCCGCAAGCTCGGCGAGCCGCACCCCGGGCCGGTCCCCGAGGACGACTTCGCCTGCAACACCCACGTCATCCCGTACAAGGGCCGCATCCTCGCCCTCCAGGAGAGCGGGCCGCTGCCGTACGAACTGGACGGCGAGCTCAACACCCTGGGCGGTTACGACTTCCGCTCCTCACTGAGCGGCGCGTTCACCGCGCACACCAAGTACGACGTCCACGCGGACGAGCTGCACGCCATCGCCTACTACCCGACCTGGGACCATGTGCGCCACCTCGTCGTCGACCGGACCGGGCGGGTGGCCCGCACGACCCGGATCCCCGTCGCGGACAGCCCGATGATGCACGACTTCGCGCTCACCGAGCGCCATGTGGTGCTCTTCGACATCCCCGTCACCTTCGACGCGGCGGCGGCCGGGGCCGGCGCGTCCGTCCCGTACGTGTGGAACGACCGGCATCCGGCGCGGGTGGGCGTGCTGCCGAGGAGCGGAGGGAGCGTGCGCTGGTTCGAGATCGACCCGGTCTTCGTCTCGCACACCCTGAACGCCTACGACGACGGCTCCTCGGTCGTGGTCGAACTGACCACCTTCCCGGCGCCCTTCCAGGTCGCGGGGCGCGGCAGCGACGGACCCACCGCCCTGGGCACGGCCTCGCTGGACCGCTGGACCATCGATCTGGCGCAGGGCCGGGTGCGCACCGGGCGGCTCGACGACCGGCCGCAGGAGTTCCCGCGCGTCAACGAGTCACTGGTCTCCCGGCGCCACCGGTACGGGTACACGGCGGCGTGCGCCGAGATGTCCACCGCCTATCTGACCGCCGACGGCGTGCCACCGGACCGCTCGTTCGGCAACGCGCTGATCAAGCACGACTTCCTGCGCGGCACTTCGCAGTCGCACCGGCTGCCCCGGGGCGCCGCCGTGGGCGAGGCGGTGTTCGTGCCCGCGCACGGACCGGACCCGGACCCGCGGGCGGCGGAGGACGACGGCTACACACTGGCGTACGTCCACGACCCGCTGCGGGGCGCCGCCGATCTGCTGATCCTGGCGGCGCAGGACTTCACCGGGCGTCCGCTCGCCCGTGTCCACCTGCCGGGGCGGGTTCCGCTGGGCTTCCACGGGAGTTGGGTGGCGGACGCCTGAGCCGGGTGCGGGGCGTGCTCAGCCGCCGAGCTGGCCGAGCATGCCCATCACCGAGTTGACCGCGCTGTGCAGCGAGGGGGCCGCCGCCGTATCGGCGAAGTAGAAGCCGAAGCCGGCGCAGGTCAGCGCGTGGGACAGCTTGGTGCCGCCTTTGCGCCAGAGGAAGAACGAACCCGCGGCCAGCGCGAGCATCAGAGGAAAGTGCACGGAGGGCAAGGTGCTCACCTCGTGACCCCGAGAGAGTCGAATACCGTTCCGCCGCTCCTGGGCGGCGATGCGGTGGAAACCACCTCCGCCACGGTACGACCACCGCTCACCCGGCGCCACACGAGCATTACGTCGTGTCATACCCGCAGGTGAGAGGCCGTAGATCACCGGGCCGTGGCGACCACCAGACGGCAGCGGGGACTTCCGTCGGGGCGCCTGCCGAGCTCCTCCAGCGCGTACAGGTCCACCTGGAACCCCGCCCCCGCGAGCTCCGCGCGCAGGTCGGCGAGCCGGAAGTCCCGGTAGTACATGACGAAACGGGGCCGCCACAGCGCGTTGCGCACCCGCATCGCCGCGTCGAAGCCGAGCAGCGCCCAGTAGCCCGGGGAGCC
>NZ_JBJHPC010000047.1:0-23291 GCF_045257485.1 Streptomyces sp. YS-3
GCGCACGGAGTCGCCGAGACGCACTCCCTCCCCCTCGGCCCCTACGCCGTTCGTGCCACCATGCGCCCCACCAGGGGATAGCTGGACCTAAATATCGGGTATGTGGCTATTAATCCTTCCAAACCCCCCGAAGAGTCGGACGCGGGTGAGAGCGGCGTGATCGACACATCCGGCGGCTGCGCCGAGTGGACCTTTCCGGCGGAGGCCAACGCCGTGCGCACCGCGCGCCACGCCGTCCGGGACACCCTGCGCGGCTGGGAGCTGGATCCGCCCGTCTGCGACGTGGCGGTGCTGCTGGTCAGTGAACTCGTGACCAATTCCCTGCGGTACGCCTCGGGCCCCATCGGCGTCCGGATGGTCCGTCTGGACCCCGGCGCCCTGCTGGTGGAGGTCTCCGACCCACTGCCCGAGGAGCCCGTCGAGCGGGACGCCGGACCGGACGACGAAGGAGGCCGCGGCCTTCAGTTGGTGGCCTGTTCCGCACGGCGCTGGGGGACCAGGCGCGGCAGGACGGGCAAGACCGTGTGGTTCGAGCTGGCCCTGCCGGGTTAGAAGGAGGGAGGGACGAACGATCACCCCCGTCCGGACGGCGTGCCCGGAAGACGGCCGGAAAAGAACGAGACCGGGATGTGATCGTGAACGCCGTGTCGGTGGCGGCCGTAGTACTGAATACTGCGGTCAAGGCCGGTCCGGTGCGGTGAGCTGGAGGGGACGGTCGCGTGAGCGAGATACCTGGGACGGCGGGCGGCGTCGTGTGGCAGAGCAGTCCGCCTGGCTCGATCTATGACTACATCAGGGTCGCCTCGTTCTCGATCGGGCCCGACGGGCTGGTCGAGCAGTGGAGCCGGCGGGCCGAGGAGCAGTTCGGGCTGTCCGCCCGCGAGGTCGTGGGACTCGACCCGGTCGACGCCTTCATGCCGCCCGAGCTGCGCTCCCAGGGTCACCGCCGGGTCGCCGAGATCCTGGACGGGCGGGAATGGACCGGGCTGGTCCCGTTCCGTACGCCCGAGGGGCAGGGGCGGCACGGGCTCGCCGAACTGTATGTGATGCCCAGTGAGACGGCGGCCGGGGAGCGCGGCGCGCTCTGTATCGTCGTCGATGTCCGGGCGCTGCGCGGGATAGAGACCGACCTCGCCGCCTCGCAGGCCATTTTCGGTCAATCTCCCTTCGGCTTCCTGCTGTTCGACACGGACCTCACCGTCCTGCGGGCCAACCGGCGCTTCGCCACCGTCTTCGGCGGCGAACCGGACGAACACCGCGGCCGGACCGTCCACGACTATCTGGGCCGCGCCGAGGCCGACCGGATGGCCGCCGCCCTGCGGCGCGTCCTCGACACCGGCGAGGCGGTCACCGACCTCCAGCTCGTCGGCACCGCCCCCGGCGACCCCGCCCGCCGCCACTGGTCGATCAACCTCTACCGGGTGCACAGCGGCACCGGCCGGCCCATCGGCGTCGCCAGCCTCGGCATCGACGTGACCCGCCGCCACAACGCCGCCCGCGAGGCCGCCGACGCCCGCCGCAACCTCGCCCTCCTCAACGAGGCGGGCAACCGCATCGGCAACTCCCTCGACCTGGAGACCACCGCCCGCGAACTCCTCGACGTCTCCGTCCCCGGCTTCTGCGACCTGGCCTCCGTCGACCTCTACCAGGCGCTGCTGGCCGGGGACGACGCCATCCAGAACCGGGTCGACGGCAAGGCCGAGCTGCGCCGGGTCGCCTTCGCCAGCGCCGTCTCCGACGCGCCGCCCACCCTCACCGGCCCCGCCGCCCCGCCCCCGTCCGTCGCCGTCGGGGACGTGCACCGCTACCCGTTCCACTCGCCCTGCGCCGCCGCCCTGCGCACCGGCCGGCTGCGTGCCGTACCGGGCGCCGAGGGAAGCCTGGTGCACACCACGCTCGCCGTCCCGATGGTCGCGCACGACACCGTCGTGGGCCTGGTCCAGTTCTCCCGCGCCAAGGGCAGCGAGCCCTTCGGCGAACGCGACCGCGCCCTCGCCACCGAACTCGCCTCCCGCGCCGCCGTCTGCATCGACAACGCCCGGCTCTACCGGAGGGAGCACGAACGCGCGCTGATACTCCAGCGCTCCCTCCTCCCGCCCGGCGACCCCGAGGCCGCCGGGCTGGACATCGCCTGCCGCTATCTGCCGGGCAACGCCGCCACGGAGGTGGGCGGCGACTGGTTCGACGTCATCGAACTGCCCGGCCACCGCACCGCCCTGGTCGTCGGCGACGTCATGGGCCGCGGTCTGCGGGCCGCTGTCGCCATGGGTGAACTGCGCACCGCCGTACGGACCCTGGCCATGCTCGACCTGGAGCCCGCCGAAGTGCTCTCGCACCTCGACGAGATCGCCCGGGGCCTGGGCGACCCCGGCGGCCCCGACCGCACGGGGGCCGGCAACCGGCGCGGTCGCCCCGGCTCCCGCGCCGCCCACAAGTCCCGTGAGGCCGACCTCTCCGAGGTCTACCTGGCGACCTGTGTGTACGCCGTGTACGACCCGGTGACGCGGCGCTGCTCCATCGCCAACGCGGGCCATCTGCCGCCGGTCCTGGTCGAGCCCGGCGAGCCCGCCCTGTTCCTGGACATGCCGCCCGGGCTGCCGCTGGGCGTCGGCGGCGAGCCCTTCGAGGAGATCGAGGTCGACCTTCCCGAGGGCACCCTCCTCGCGCTCTACACCGACGGCCTCGTGGAGTCCCGCGACCATCCGCTGGACGAGGGACTGCGGGCCTTCCGCAAGGCCATCAGCGACCCGGTCGCGGGCCTGGAGGACGTCTGCGACCAGGTCCTCAACACCCTCGACACCCGCCATGGCGAGGACGACATCGCCCTGCTCATGGCCCGTATCCAGGGCCTGCCCACGGACGCCGTCGGCGACTGGCGGCTGCCGCGCTCGCCGCGCTCGGTCGGCCGCGCCCGTGAGCTCGCCCGCACCCAGCTGCTCGCCTGGGACCTCGACGACCTCGTCGACACCACCGAGCTGCTGGTCAGCGAACTCGTCACCAACGCCCTGCGGTACGGCGAGGGCGAGGTGCGGCTGCGGCTGCTGCGGGACCGCACGCTCGTCTGCGAGGTGTGGGACGCGGGTCTGGTCCAGCCCAGACGGCGGCGGGCCCGGGACACCGACGAGGGCGGCCGGGGGCTCCAGCTCGTCGGCCTGCTGAGCGCGGCGTGGGGCTCGCGCCGCACCCCGCGCGGCAAGACGGTCTGGTTCGAACTCGCGCTCCCCGACGGCGATTCCACCCCGGTCGCCGAGCTCACGGAGGAGCAACTGCTCAGCATGTACTGACCCGGTGCTACGTCGTCGCCTTCAGCGCCGCCAGCCGCGCCTCCACCTCCGCCGTCTCGCCCGGGGCGTCCAACTGCTCGAACTGGGCGTCCAGCGACGAGGCGGCGAGCTGCCCGGCGCCCCGCGCCCGCGCCTCCTCGCGCCGCAGCTTGTCCTCGAAGCGGTGTATCTCGTACGCCGGGTCGAGCAGGTCGACGTGGCCCAGCCCGTCCGGCGCCCGGTTCGGCCCGCCCGCCGAGGCGGTCCCGGCCGCCAACTCGGCCTCCTCCGCCAGCAGGACGTCCAGCTGGGACTTCATCCCGACCAGCCCCGACCTGAGCCTGTCCACCACTTCCCTCTGTGCGGCGATCACCGGCTCCGCCGCCCGCGCCTCGTTCTCCGACCGCACCTGTCTGCCCAGCGCCACCTTGGCGAGGTGGTCGAACCGGTCGGCCTCCTTCGCCGCCCCGCCCGCGCGCAGCTCGTCGGCCTTCCTGCTGGCGGCGACCGCCTGGCCGCCCCACTCCTTGGCGGCGGCCAGGTCCTCGCCCCGGTCGGCCTCCAGCAGCCGCAGCTCGCGCAGCGCCGAGGCGGCGGCCCGCTCCGCCTCCGCGATGTTGCCCGTGTACTCCCGTAGCAGCTCGTCCAGCATCTTCCGCGGGTCCTCGGCCTGGTCGAGGAGCGCGTTGACGTTGGCCTTCGCCAGCCGGCCGACCCGGCCCAGTACCGACTGCCTGTCGCTCATGGCTCTTCTCCTTGCCCCGAAGGGTCCCCGTGCTCCCCGTGCTCCGGGCGCTCCGGCGACTTCCCGGTCCCCCCGGAGTTCCCCGGCCCGTCCTCCTCGGCGCGTACGTCCGCGTCCGCGAGGGCGAGCGCCTGCCGCGCCAGGGCGTCCGCCCGCAGTACCTCCGCGAGGGCGCCCCGTGCGTCCGGTACGGCCGCCCCGGCGGCCCGGTCCAGATGGCGGCGGGCCTCCGCGAGCCGGGTGCGGGCCGCCGCGCCGACCGCGTCCCGGTGGGCGGCCACGCGGTCGTCGGCCGCCGCGACGGCCGAGCGGGCCGTGAACACCGCCCGGTCCAGGAGCGCGCGGGCGTGCTCCACGCCGCCCTCGCGCTCCCGTACGCCCAGGGCGGTCAGGGCCTCGCCCAGGGCCGCGTCCGCCTCGGTGACCCGGCGCAGCGCGTCGAGCGGGTCGTACGGACCGGCCGCGCGCGCCCGTCCGACGCCGATGAGCACCGTCTCGGCCCGGGCGATACGTTCCGGCAGGGCGGCGGCGGGGTGCCCGGCGGTGGCGCCCGGGCCCCGGGCCGCCGCCACCTCCGCCCGCACCCCGGCGAGGGCCGCGGGCAACCGCTCCTCGGCCTCCGCGAGTTCGGCGGCGCGCCGGTCGACGCCGTCCACCAGCGCGGTCACCAGGGCGACGGCGCTCTCGGCGGCGCGCACCCGCGCCGCGGCCTCGCCCCGGTCCTCCTTGTCGAGGGCCTGGCGGGCCGCGTTGAGGGAGGCGGTGGCCGCGACCAGGTGTTCCATGGCCTCCGTCACGTGGTGCGCGACGGGCGCGGTCGCGCCGCGCGCGTACCGCCGGCGCAGCGCGGTCAGGGCCGAGTCCGCCGCGGCGGTGCGGCCGGTGAGCGTACGGAAGGCCGTCTCGACGCCTTCGAGCGCCGGTGCGGTGTCCCGCTCCAGGGCGCGCAGCGCGTCGAAGGCCTCCGCCTCGGCGTCCAGGCGGCGGCCCGCCGCCGCGCACCGGGCGACGATCTCCCGCAGCATCCGGCGCCGCGCCGCGCCGCCCTCCTCGGGCCGCTCCGGCTCGTCGGGCGGGGCCGGTCCCTCCGGAAGGGCGAGCCCCTGCGGCGGCGGGTCGTCGTCGAGCTGCTGGCGCAGCCGGAAGGCGGTGGCCAGTTCGGACCGGGCGTACGCGAGGGCCCCGGCGAAGGGCCGCGTCGCCGCTTCCCCCAACTGCGCGAAAGCAAAACCCCGTTCCTCGTCACTCGTTCGTATGGCGTCATCGGTGGCGACCAGGGTCCGGTCCGCCTCGGCCTCCAGGGCGGCCAGGTCCGGCGGGGCCGTGTCCGGCTCCCACTCCCGCGCCCCCGCGCCCTGGGTGCTCGCGGGTGTCGTCCGGGTGGCGGCCCGCCGCTTCCTGCGGGCGTACGCGTACGCGGCGACCGCGCCCGCCGCGGCGAGGACGGCGACGGGCAGGACGTAGTCACCGGCGGCCACGGAACCGTCGCGGCGGCCGGGCCCGGCCAGGGCGGTGTCCAGCCCCTCGGCGGCGCCCACCGCGGCCCCGGCCCAGTCGCCGCGCCGCAGGGGCGGCTCCACCGACTCGCGGGCCACCTCGCCGAGCACCTGGTCGCTGAGCCGGAAGTCCTGGTCGACCGAGTACGCGTACTGACGTGTGCCGGTGGCGACGGCCAGCAGGACGTCGTCGCGGCCGAGCCCGTTCAGCTGCGCGGTGGTGTCGGCCCAGTTCTGGGAGGTGCGGCCGGAGAAGTCGTCCACGTACACCGCGTAGAGCCGCACCGAGCGGTCCTCGTGGAGGCGGTCGAGCGCGGCGGCCACCTCGGGCGCGCGGGCGCCCAGCGCGTGCGCGCGATCGGTGATCCACCCGCTCGCGGCGAGCGGCACCGGGTCCTGTGCCCGCGCGGAACCCGCGGCGGGCAGCGCCGCCCAGCACGTGGCGATCAGCACGGCCACCAGGGCCCGGACGGCCCGGACGGCTGAGCGGGGTCCGGTGCGACTGACACGCGGCGTCACATTTGTGAGCGTATGGCGGTATCCGGCGCTCCGCGACCGGGAGGCAGGAGCCGGGACCCGCCGATCCCGTGGACCGCTCGTTGGGCAGCGCGCCACCGGGAGGTCATACTTCCACGGCACACTGACAGTCAGGGGTACTCGTGCGGACAGCAATATCGGCCGGAGTCGACGGTCTGCGCCGGTGGTCGCGGCGCCCGGCACGGACGTGGGTGCGGCGTGCCGCGCTGGCGGCCGTGCTCCTGGTGATGGCGCCCATGGTGGTCGGCGCGGTGGCGCTGCGCAGCAGCTACGCGGGCGACCCGGGCGCCGGCACCAGATCGCGCGGGCGCGACGCCATCTGGCTGGGCCACGCCTGGGTCGACGGCCGCAAGGGCGAGGGCGATCTGGACGCCTTCGCCGCGCGCGTACGGGAGACGGGGATACACGACCTGTACGTCCACGCCGGACCCCTGGAGCACGACGGGACGCTGCCCTCCAGCCGCTACCCCAGGGCGCGCTGGCTGGTCGACGGGATGCACCGCAGGCTGCCCGGTGTGCGGGTGCAGGCGTGGCTCGGCGACAAGCTCGCCACCGAGGGCCCCACGGGCCTGCGCCTGGAGCGGGCGGCGACCCGTACCGCGATGGTGGACTCGGCGCGCCACGTCCTGGCGGACGGCGGCTTCGACGGCGTCCACTTCGACCTGGAGCCGATGCCCTCGGGCAACCGCCGCTTCCTCGAACTGCTCGACGCGGTACGCCCCGTCACGCGCGCGCATCACGCGACGCTGTCGGTCGCCGCGCACCAGATCGACCCGGTGCCCCGGCTGCACTCCGCCGCCGGCAAGATCGCCGGGCACCCCAAGTGGTGGTCGCAGGCGTACTTCGGGCAGGTGGCCGAGCGGGTCGACCAGATCGCGGTGATGTCGTACGACACCTCGATGCCGCTGGAGAGCCTGTACGGCGGCTATGTCGCCCAGCAGGCCTCGCTGGCCCTGGAGGTGACGCCCAAGGACACCGACCTGCTGATGGGGCTGCCGTTCTTCCAGACGGAGACCATGGGCCACCACGCCTCCGCCGAGACGGTCAAGGCGGCGGTGCGCGGGGTGCGGCTGGGCCTGGGCCGCACCGACCGGCACCGCGAGCACTTCGGGGTGGCGCTCTACGTCGACTTCACCGCGCGCGACCGTGACTGGGCCGCGTACGACAAGGGCTGGAACTGAGCGGGCGCGGTACGGCGGCGGGGCCCGGCATCCTGGTGGATGCCGGGCCCCGCCCCGTTCCGCACGGCCGTTACCGGTCCCGGCTCCCGGGCCGGCGGCCGATCCTGCTGCCCAGCCAGACCAGCGGGTCGTACTTGCGGTCGACCGCCCGCTCCTTCAGCGGGATCAGCGCGTTGTCGGTGATCTTGATGTGCTCGGGGCAGACCTCCGTGCAGCACTTGGTGATGTTGCAGTAGCCGAGGCCGTGTTCGTCCTGGGCGGTGCGCTTGCGGTCCAGGCCCGTCTCCTCGGCCGCGTCCAGCGGGTGCATGTCCAGCTCCGCGACCCGCATCAGGAAGCGCGGACCGGCGAAGGCCGCCTTGTTCTCCTCGTGGTCGCGCACCACATGGCAGGTGTCCTGGCACAGGAAGCACTCGATGCACTTGCGGAACTCCTGCGAGCGCTCCACGTCGATCTGCTGCATCCGGTACTCGCCCGCCGCGACGCCCCGGGGCGGGACGAAGGCGGGAACCTCCCGCGCCTTGGCGTAGTTGAAGGAGACGTCGGTCACCAGGTCGCGGACGACCGGGAACGCCCGCAGCGGGGTGACCGTGATCGTCTCCTCGCGCGCGAAGACCGACATCCGGGTCATGCACAGCAGCCGGGGCCGCCCGTTGACCTCCGCCGAGCACGAACCGCACTTGCCCGCCTTGCAGTTCCAGCGCACCGCCAGGTCGGGGGCCTGGGTGGCCTGGAGGCGGTGGATGATGTCGAGGACGACCTCGCCCTCGTTCACCTCCACCGTGAAGTCCTTCAGGGCGCCGCCGCCGGCGTCGCCCCGCCAGACCCGGAAGCTCGCGTCATACGTGGTCACTCGTAGAGCTCCTCTTCGGCGAGGTACTTGACCAGCTCCTCCTTCTCGAAGAGGGCGAGCAGGTCGGCACGGATGGGTTCGGTCTCTTCGCGTTCCAGGCGGATCTGCCCCCGGGCCGGGTCGGCCGTCCCGGGGTCCCCGGCGGGCTCGGCCGACCGGCACAGCAGGTTCGCCCGGCGCCAGCCCCGGTCCATCGCGGGCCAGTCCTCGCGGGTGTGGCCGCCCCGGCTCTCGGTGCGCTCCAGGGCCGCCCGTGCCACGCACTCGCTGACCAGCAGCATGTTCCGCAGGTCCAGGGCGAGGTGCCAGCCGGGGTTGAACTGGCGGTGCCCCTCCACCCCGGCCCGCCGGGCCCGTACGCGCAGCTCGCCCAGCTTCTGGAGGGCCTGCCGCATCTCCGCGTCCCGGCGGATGATGCCCACCAGGTCGTTCATGGCCTGCTGGAGCTCCTGGTGCAGGGCGTACGGGTTCTCCGGCGCGGCGCCCTCGGTGCCCGCCGGTTCGGCGCTGAAGGGCCGCAGCGCCTCGGCCGCCGCCAGGTCCACCTGGGCCTCGTCGACGGCCGGGCGGGCCCCCGCCAGGGCCGCGGCGTACCCGGCGGCGTACAGCCCGGCGCGGCGGCCGAAGACCAGCAGGTCGGAGAGGGAGTTGCCGCCGAGGCGGTTGGAGCCGTGCATGCCTCCGGCCACCTCGCCCGCCGCGAACAGCCCCGGCACCCCGCGCGCGGCGGCGGTGTCGGAGTCGACGGCGATACCGCCCATCACGTAGTGGCAGGTCGGGCCCACCTCCATCGGCTCGGCCGTGATGTCCACGTCCGCCAGCTCCTTGAACTGGTGGTGCATGGAGGGCAGCCGGCGCCGGATGACCTCGGCGGGCATCCGGGTGGAGACGTCCAGGAAGACACCGCCGTGCGGGGAGCCGCGGCCCGCCTTCACCTCGGAGTTGATGGCGCGGGCGACCTCGTCGCGCGGGAGCAGTTCGGGCGGGCGGCGGTTGTGGTCCGGGTCCTCGTACCAGCGGTCGCCCTCCTCCTCGGACTCCGCGTACTTCTCCTTGAAGACGTCCGGCACGTAGTCGAACATGAAGCGCCTGCCGTCGGAGTTGCGCAGCACCCCGCCGTCGCCGCGCACGGACTCGGTGACCAGGATGCCCTTGACCGAGGGCGGCCAGACCATGCCGGTGGGGTGGAACTGCACGAACTCCATGTTCAGCAGCGGCGCCCCGGCCAGCAGCGCGAGCGCGTGGCCGTCGCCGGTGTACTCCCACGAGTTCGACGTCACCTTGAAGGACTTGCCGATGCCGCCGGTCGCCAGGACCACGGCCGGGGCCTGCAGGACGAAGAACCGGCCGGACTCGCGCTCGTAGCAGAAGGCGCCCGAGACCCGGCCGTCCTCCTTCAGGCTGTGTTCTTTCAAGATCCGGGTGACCGTGCACTCCTGGAAGACCTTGAGGCGGGCCTCGTAGTCGCCGAACTCGCGCCGGTCCTCCTGCTGGAGCGAGACGATCTTCTGCTGGAGGGTGCGGATGAGCTCCAGGCCGGTGCGGTCGCCGACATGGGCCAGTCGCGGGTACTCGTGGCCGCCGAAGTTGCGCTGGGAGATCCGCCCGTCGGGCGTACGGTCGAACAGGGCGCCCCAGGTCTCGAGCTCCCACACCCGGTCGGGCGCCTCGCGCGCGTGGAGCTCGGCCATCCGCCACTGGTTGAGGAACTTGCCGCCGCGCATGGTGTCGCGGAAGTGGACCTGCCAGTTGTCGCCGGAGTTCACATTGCCCATGGAGGCGGCGATGCCGCCCTCGGCCATCACCGTGTGGGCCTTGCCGAAGAGGGACTTGCAGATCACGGCGGTACGGGCGCCCCGCTCACGTGCCTCGATCGCGGCCCGCAGGCCCGCGCCGCCCGCGCCCACCACGACCACGTCCCACTGCTGGCGTTCCACATGCGTCATCAGAAGAACCTCGGATCGTCGAAGGCCCCGGTGGCGAGGAAGTACACGTACAGGTCGGCCAGCGAGACACTGATCAACGAGGCCCAGGCGAGCAGCATGTGGTGCTGGTTCAGCTTTCCGGCCCAGCCCCACAGCCGGTAGCGCACCGGGTGCCTGGAGAAGTGCCGCAGCTTGCCGCCGACGATGTGCCGGCAGGAGTGGCAGGAGAGGGTGTATGCCCAGATCAGCACGATGTTGACGGTGAAGACGAGGGTGCCCAGACCCATGTGGCCCCACCGGTAGTGCTCGTCGCGGTAGGCGAGCACGGTGTCGTACGTGAGGAAGGCGGCGACCGGCAGCGCGAAGTAGAACGTGTACCGGTGGATGTTCTGGATGATCAGCGGGAAGCGGGTCTCGCCCGAGTACTTCTTGTGCGGCTCGGCCACCGCGCAGGCGGGCGGCGAGGCCCAGAAGCCCCGGTAGTAGGCCTTGCGGTAGTAGTAGCAGGTGCCGCGGAAGGCCAGCGGGAAGATCAGGATCAGCAGGGCGGGGGAGAGCCCCCACCAGCTGCCGAAGAGGTCGGCGTTGGGGCCGCCCCGCATCGGCACGCAGTTGTCGGCGACGCACGGCGAGTAGAACGGCGAGACGTAGGGAGCGGCGTAGTAGTCGTCGTTCACGAAGGCCCGCCAGGTCGAGTAGACGACGAAGGCGAGCAGTCCGGCGGCGGTCACGGCGGGCGCCAGCCACCAGCGGTCGGTGCGCAGATGGCGGGGCGCGATGGCGGCGCGCGAGGGGCCGGACACGCCGGTGAGCGGTTGGGGTTCGGTGCCTGTGGCCAACAGTGGCTCCAGTTCCGTTCAGTCAGGGGGCGCGCCGGTCGCGGGCGCCCAGACCTTCGTCGTCCGAGTCCGTCCACAGCGAGGTGTCGTACGGCGTGTCCGGGATGGTGACCAGGTCCGGGCGCGCCTCGGTGGCGGGGGCCGCGGTCTGGCGCAGCAGCGCGACGCTCTCGCGCAGATGGTCGGTGTCGGTCCGTATCCGGCGGATGTCCAGACCGTCGTCGCCGACCTGTTTCTCCAGCCGCCCCACCGACCTGACCAGGTCGTCGAGACAGCGCTGAACTGCCGTCAGCTCGTCGTGCAGGGACATGACGTGCCCTACCTTCCGCAGTGGCGGGCGGTGACCGGTCGTTCCGGAGGGCGACCTCCGGGTCCCCCGAAAGGTCATGCGCCTGAGAGTGTCGCGCGTCGCTTCCGTGGTTGTGAAGGTGTGTGCACCGGGTTCCCGGGGCGCGTACTGAGCCGTACGCGCCCCTCGTTGCGCCGCATGGGTGGGATCCGGCCGCCGCCGCGCCGTGTCGCCGTACCAGTGGGCGTGGCGTCCTCTTCAGTGGGTGAGCAATACGTGTGATCATCGCGAAATGCCACCAAGCAAATAAAAACTGACGAAGAGGTACAAACATGCCTGACGTCGGCGTCCAGCGCGGGAGGGCATCCCGGGCGACCCGCACCGTCGCCGCGATCCGCACCGTCGCTTCGCTCCGGTCCGTCGCGCTCCTCACCTCCGGTGTGCTGGCGCTCCCCGCACTGGCCGGCTGCTCCTCGGGCGACGACACGGCCGGCGAGCTCGTCGCGCCCCAGGACATCGGCGCGGCGGCCCGGCCCCAGGTCGCCGACGGGGGCACCCTGCGCTGGGCCGTCGACGCGATGCCCCAGACGCTCAACGCCTTCCAGGCCGACGCCGACGCCGCCACCGCGCGGATCACCGGCGCGCTGCTGCCGTCCCTCTTCACCCTGGACGAGCGCGGGCGCCCGCAGCGCAACCCGGACTACCTGGAGAACGCGGAGGTCGTCCAGCGCGAGCCCAAGCAGGTGGTGCTCTACAAGCTCAACCAGAAGGCGGTGTGGAGCGACGGCCGCGAGGTCGGCGCACCCGACTTCGTCGCCCAGTGGCGGGCGCTGAGCGGGCGCGACACCGCGTTCTGGACCGCGCGCAACGCCGGGTACGAGCGGATCGAGAAGATCGAGAAGGGCGCCAACGACCTGGAGGTCAAGGTCACCTTCGCCAAGCCGTACGCGGACTGGCGCGCCCTGTTCAGCCCGCTCTACCCCAAGGACGTCACCGGGACGGCGAACGCCTTCAACGACGGCGCCCGCACCACCCTGAAGGCCACCGCAGGACCGTTTCTCCTGAAGGCCTCCGACCGCGACAAGGGCACGCTCACCCTCGCCCGCAACCCGCGCTGGTGGGGCCGGCCCAGCAAGCTCGACGAGCTGGTGTTCCGGGCCGTGCCGCGCGACAAGCGGGTCGCCGCCCTCGCCGACGGCACCCTGGACGTGGCCGAGATCGACCGGTCCGCCGCCGACCGCATCACCCTGGCCGAGCGCGACAAGGGCGCCGGCCGGGGCGCCGACGGCCCCGGACTCGCCCACGGCCCCGGCACCGTCCTCACCCCCGCCTCCGCGCTGCGCTCCTGGGCCGTCGCGCACGGCTCCGACGAGGAGCGCGCCGAGGCCGAGGTACGGGCCCGCAGACAGACCCGCGAGGCCGTCGCCCGGTACGCGCGGGAGCAGACCGGCCTCGCGGGGCTGACCATCCGCAAGTCCCTGGAGCCCGCCTACACCCAGCTCGCCCTCAACGGCAGCTCCGGCCCGCTCGCCGACGAACGGGTGCGCCGGGCGGTGGCCCGGGCGCTGGACCGCCAGGAGCTGGCGGAGATCGTGCTCAAGCCGCTCGGGCTGCCCGCCCGGCCGCCCGGCAGCCATCTGGCGCTGGCGGGCCAGCCGGCGTACGCCGACAACAGCGGCGCCCTCGGCGGCCAGGACACCCACGAGGCGCAGGCCCTGCTCGCGGACGCCGGCTGGACCCCGGGCGGCGCCCGGCAGAAGCCCGGTACGAGCAAGGCGGGCAGCAAGGCGTCCGGCGCCTCGGCGGAGGGCGACGCCAAGCGGGAGAGCGCCGGGGACGACGGCACCTACATCGTCGGGGACGACAAGGGCCGCAGGGTCCGGTCGAGCCCGAACCTGTACTCCCTGGAGGGCGCGAAGGTCGGCGAGGGTCCGTACTACGCGGACGAGGAGAAGCCCGCCGCCTCCTCGCGGGGCCGCGAGGGCTCCGGCGGCGACGACCGGCCGGGCGACAACCGGCCCGGCGGCTCCGACACGCATGTGCTCGCCCCGGCCCGCTCCGCCGCCCTCCAGGAGATCGCCCTGATGCGTCAGGCGGACGCGCTGGACGACACGGGCTCCGGACACCGCGGCGCCGCCGCCCAGGACGAGGCCGGCGGAAAGAAGGAGCGCGGCACGGCCGGGGACGCCCACCGCAACCAGGCCCGGCACAAGGGCGGCGCACCCGGCGCGTACGCGCCCCGGGGCACCGCGGCCCCGGCGGCGGCCGGCCCGCTCGGCAAGGACGGCAAGCCGCTCACCCTGCGGTTCGTCCTGCCCTCCGGCCCGGGCTCCGAGGCGCTGCGGACGGTGGGCGACCGGGTCGCCCAGATGCTCAGGGCCGTCGGGATCAGCACCGAGGTCTCCAAGGTGGCCGACGACGGCTACTTCAAGGACCACATCGCCTCGGGAAACTTCGATCTGGCGCTGTACTCCTGGCCCGGCACCGCCTACCCGGCCACCGACGACCGGCCGGTCTTCGCCAAGCCCGAGCCGGCCTCGGACGGCTCGCTGGTCGTCGAACAGAACTACACCCGCGTCGGCACCGACCACATCGACCAGCTGTTCGACCAGGCGGCCGGGGAGCTCGACGAGGACGAGGCCCGCGAGCTGGTCCGCAAGGCGGACGCCCGTATCTGGGCGGCGGCGGCCTCCATCCCGCTCTACCAGCGCCCGCAGCTGGTCGCGGTGAAACCGAATGTGGCCAATGCGGGCGCCTTCGGTTTCGCCACCCCGCTCTTCCAGGACATCGGTTTCAAGAAGTCGGAAAATGCCCCGAAGAGGCCTGTGAAGTAACGGAAGGCTTGCCGGGTTGTCCTAAGAAATAGCAGGTCACAACCTCAGAACTGGCTCAAGTCCCTTGCCCGTCGGTCCGCCGGCGGGCAAGGTCGTACCTGCCCTTGACCCGGCCATGGGGCTGCCCCGACCAGGGCGGCCCGCAGCTCTTCAGCACCCCGAGAAACGATCACAGGTTCGGCCCGGGAGGCCCCCGGCGCGCCAGGCCCGTACCATAGGACTAGCCGTGGCGTGTCCGCGCCCGGCGGGCGGACGAGGCTTCGACCGTCAGACGCCTGATTCCCGATCGAGAGAAGCGCCAGCCAGCATGCCCACGCGCCACGACATCCGCAATGTCGCCATCGTCGCCCACGTCGACCACGGCAAGACGACCATCGTCGACGCCATGCTCAAGCAGGCCGGCTCCTTCGCCGCGCACGCCGCCGAGTCCCTCGACGACCGCATGATGGATTCGAACGACCTGGAGCGTGAGAAGGGCATCACGATCCTCGCCAAGAACACGGCGGTGAAGTACCACCCCAAGGACGGCGGGGCCCCCATCACGATCAACATCATCGACACCCCCGGCCACGCCGACTTCGGTGGTGAGGTCGAGCGCGGTCTGTCGATGGTGGACGCGGTCGTGCTGCTGGTGGACGCCTCCGAGGGCCCGCTCCCGCAGACGCGCTTCGTGCTGCGCAAGGCGCTCCAGCAGCGGCTGCCCGTCATCCTCTGCATCAACAAGACCGACCGCCCGGACTCCCGGATCGACGAGGTCGTCAACGAGACGTACGACCTGTTCCTGGACCTGGACGCGGACGAGGACCAGATCGAGTTCCCGATCGTCTACGCCTGCGGTCGCGACGGCATCGCCTCGCTGACCAAGCCGGAGGACGGCACGGTCCCGGCCGACTCCACCAGCCTGGAGCCGTTCTTCTCCACCATCCTGGAGCACGTCCCGGCCCCGACGTACGAGGAGGACGCGCCGCTCCAGGCCCACGTCACCAACCTCGACGCCGACAACTTCCTCGGCCGTATCGCGCTGCTCCGCGTCGAGCAGGGCGAGCTGCGCAAGGGCCAGACCGTGGCCTGGATCAAGCGCGACGGCACGATCTCCAACGTCCGCATCACCGAGCTGATGATGACCGAGGCGCTCACCCGCAAGCCCGCCGAGGTCGCGGGCCCGGGCGACATCTGCGCCGTCGCCGGTATCCCGGACATCATGATCGGCGAGACCCTCGCCGACCCCGAGAACCCGGTCGCGCTCCCGCTGATCACGGTGGACGAGCCCGCGATCTCCATGGTCATCGGCACCAACACCTCGCCGCTGGTCGGCCGCGGCGGCACCGGCAAGGGCGCCTCGGCGAAGGCGGCCGTCAAGGACCGCAAGGTCACCGCGCGTCAGGTGAAGGACCGCCTCGACCGCGAGCTGATCGGTAACGTCTCGCTGCGCGTGCTGGACACCGAGCGCCCCGACGCCTGGGAGGTGCAGGGCCGCGGTGAGCTGGCGCTGGCCATCCTGGTCGAGCAGATGCGCCGCGAGGGCTTCGAGCTGACCATCGGCAAGCCGCAGGTCGTCACCAAGCTCGTCGACGGCAAGGTGCACGAGCCGGTCGAGCGCCTCACGGTGGACGTGCCCGAGGAGCACATGGGCGCCGTCACGCAGCTCATGGGCGTCCGCAAGGGCCGCATGGACAACATGTCCAACCACGGCTCCGGCTGGGTCCGCATGGAGTTCGTCGTCCCGTCCCGCGGCCTGATCGGCTTCCGTACCGAGTTCCTCACCGGTACGCGCGGCACCGGCATCGCGCACTCCATCCACGAGGGCCACGAGCCGTGGTTCGGCACCCTGACGACCCGTAACAACGGTTCGCTGGTCGCCGACCGCGCGGGCGCCGTCACCGCCTTCGCGATGACGAACCTCCAGGAGCGCGGTGTGCTCTTCACCGACCCGGGCACCGAGGTGTACGAGGGCATGATCGTCGGCGAGAACTCGCGCGCCGACGACATGGACGTCAACATCACCAAGGAGAAGAAGCTCACCAACATGCGCTCCTCCTCCGCCGACTCCTTCGAGGCGATCGTCCCGCCGCGCAAGCTCTCCCTGGAGCAGTCCCTGGAGTTCTGCCGCGACGACGAGTGCGTCGAGGTGACCCCGGAGGCCGTCCGTATCCGGAAGGTCGTCCTGGACCAGAAGGAGCGCGGCCGTACGGCCTCGCGCGCCAAGCACGGCTGAGTCCGGCCCCGGCCGGCCGCACGGCCCGGCTCCCCGCGATCTTCGCGGGGAGCCGGGCCGTTGCCGTACGGTGGGGTCCCCTCGGCCGCGCGGCCGTGCCCTTCCGCATGTCACGCGGTCAAGTTGTTTTCCTGTACACGCTGTTCGGATATCGAGCGTCGCTCTCCGGAAGATGTGTTAACGGTCCGTTTCGGGCGTGTCTGTCTGTGCTCTGTTTGTCCGGATTTCGGACTGTTGGCCTGACCTGATGTTGTCAAAACGAGACCCTTTAAGTGTGGTTTACAGCCCGGCTGTACTTAATAGTTGGCTCCACTGAGCTCGGGTCAATGGGTCACGCACTGTGGGGAGTGCCGACTCACGAGCACACTCGGGGCGTTTGATCGATCGCCGTCAGGGGTGTCGGCGATCTTTTTATGCCCCTCTTGTTGTGACAAGTGGACTCATGAGGAGGAACCCATGCGTGGTGCCAAGAGCGCCAAGTGGGTCGCGGGTGCGGCGATCGTTGCCATGGCTGCGACCGCCTGTGGTGGCGGCGACGGTGACAGCAAGGGCAAGGGGGGTTCGGACGGCGTCATCTCCATGGAGATCGGCGAGCCGCAGAACCTGCTCGTGCCCTCGAACACCTACGAGACCGAGGGTGGCGAGGTCGTCAAGGCCGTCTTCACCGGTCTGACCAAGCTGAACGAGAAGAACGAGGTCGTCAACGACCTGGCGCAGTCGATCGAGACCAAGGACTCCAAGGTCTGGACGATCAAGCTGAAGCCCGGCTACACCTTCCACAACGGTGAGGCCGTCACGGCGAAGTCCTTCGTCGACGCCTGGAACTACGGCGCCAACCAGGACAACGCGCAGCAGACGAACCCGCTCTTCTCGCACATCGCCGGCTTCAAGGACCTGAACCCCGGCAAGGGCAAGAAGGTCGCCACCAAGGAGATGTCCGGCCTCAAGGCCGTCGACGACAACACCCTCCAGGTGACCCTGGAGACGCCGTTCTCCGCCTTCACCTCGCAGCTCTCCTTCTCGGCGTTCATGCCGCTCCCGAAGGTGTTCTTCGACAACCCGAAGGCCTTCGGCGAGGCGCCGATCGGTAACGGCCCGTACAAGATGTCGGGCAAGTTCCAGCACAACGACAAGATCTCCGTCGTCAAGTACGACAAGTACCCGGAGGCCTCGAAGTACGAGGTCAAGGGGATCAACTTCAAGATCTACTCGAACTCCGACACGTCCTACAAGGACCTCGTCGCGGGCAACCTGGACATCGACGACTCGATCCCGACGTCCGGCCTCGCCACGTACAAGAAGGACCTCGGCGACCGCGCGATCGACGAGTCGGACTCCGGTGTCGGCTACATCGGCTTCCCGCTGAAGTACAACGAGGCCTTCAAGAACAAGGATCTCCGCAAGGCGATCTCGATGGCGATCGACCGGAAGGCCATCGCCGACAAGATCTTCCTCGGCTCCCGTATGCCGGCCGACGACTTCATCAGCCCGATCATCACCGGCTACCGTCAGGGCGCCTGTGGTGACGCGTGCAAGCTGAACCCGACGAAGGCCAAGGAGCTCTACAAGACGAGCGGCGGCCTGCCGAACAACACGCTGGAGATCGGCTACAACGCCGACGGCGACCACAAGGGCTGGATCGAGGCCGTCGCCAACCAGATCCAGCAGAACCTCGGCATCAAGGTCACCGCGAAGCCGTTCGAGCAGTTCCAGACCATCCTGAACGACCTGGACGCCAAGAAGTACAGCGGCGGGTTCCGTATGGGCTGGAACATGGACTACCCGAACGCCGAGAACTACCTGCGGCCGATCTTCTCCAAGGACGCCATCGAGAACGGCTCGAACTACGCGGGCTACACGAACGAGAACTTCGAGAAGCTTCTCGTCCAGGGCGACCAGGGCAAGACCCCGGAGGAGGCCGTCAAGGGGTACCAGGCGGCCGACGACATCCTGCTCGACGAGATGCCGTACATCCCCGTGTACTTCTACAAGCTCAACGCTGGCTACAGCTCGAAGATCAAGAGCATGAAGATCGCCGGTGGCGACGTCCTCTGGGACACCGTCAAGCTCAGCTGAGCGATCCAGCCCGTGAACCAACGGGCTGAGGGTGGGCAGGGGGAGTCCATTGGAGGTCTCTCCCTGCCCACCCTGTCTGCCGTCCAGCCGTCCGCACTGCCACCCCTCACCGGCACCGGGCGAGTCAGCACCCCTCTGGAGAACCGATGGGCCGATTCGTCGTGCGCCGTATCTTGCAGGCGATCCCTGTACTGATAGGCGTTACGTTCCTCATCTTCTACCTGGTCTTCGCACTCAAGGGCGATCCGATCCAGGCCCTGGCGGGCGAGAAGCGCGCCGACCCCAACATCGCGGCGATGCTGCGCGAGCAGTACCACCTCAACGACCCGAAGATCGTGCAGTACTGGCACTACATCAGTGGTGTCTTCACCGGTGATCTCGGTACGACCTACACCGGACGCTCGATCTCGGAGATCGTCAGCGAGCGCTTCCCGATCACCCTCAAGCTGGCGCTCACCGCGTTCGGCATCGAGGCGGTCATCGGCATCGTCGCGGGTATCTTCGCGGCGCTGAAGAAGGGCAAGTTCCTCGACAACCTGGTCCTGGTCAGCACGCTGCTGCTGATCTCGATCCCGGTGTTCGTCCTCGGCAACGTGCTCCAGCTGGAGTTCGGCGTCAAGTGGAAGATCACGCCGGTCGCCGGTGTCGACGACGGCTGGCCCACCAGCTACGTCCTGCCCGCCTTCGTGCTGGCCTCGACCTCCATGGCGTACATCGCGCGACTCACCCGCGCGAGCATGATGGAGTCGATCCGCGCGGACTACGTGCGCACCGCGATCGCCAAGGGCCTGCCCCGGCGCCGCGTGATCGGCATCCACACCCTGCGCAACTCGCTCATCCCCGTCGTCACCTTCCTGGGCATGGACCTGGGTGCGCTGATGGGTGGCGCGATCATCACGGAGCGGGTCTTCAACCTGCCCGGTATCGGCGGACAGCTGGCCCAGTCCGTCTATCTGCGCGAGCGTCCCGTGGTGGTCGGCATCGTCACCCTGCTCGTCCTGATCTACCTGGTGGCCAATCTCGTCGTAGACCTTCTCTACGCCGTGCTCGACCCGAGGATTCGCTATGAGTGAGAAGACCATGGAGAAGGCCGCCCAGACCGACGCGACGGTGAGCGACAAGGCGGCCGAGGCCGAGAAGAAGGCGGCGGCCCGCCAGGCGAGCCTGCTGCGCGACGGCTGGATGGACCTGCGCAAGCGGCCCATGTTCCTCATCTCCGGTTTCGTCATCGTGGTCCTGCTGGCGCTCGCGATCGCCCCCGGGCTCTTCACCTCGCGCAGCCCCTTCAGCGACGGCTTCTGCCAGCTGCAGAACTCGATGGAGCCGCCCACCTCCGGTCACCTCTTCGGCTATGACCTCCAGGGCTGCGACATCTACACGCGTACGGTCTTCGGCACCCGGAACTCGATCATCGTCGGTGTGGCCACCACGCTGATGACGACGTTCTTCGGCGCGCTGCTCGGCATGATCGCGGGTCTGCGCGGCGGCTGGATCGACGCGATCCTCTCGCGGGTCACCGAGGTCTTCTTCGCGCTGCCGCTCATCGTCGGCGCGCTGCTGATCATGTCGATCATCGGCGGCGGCGACCCCTGGTCGGTGTCGTTCATCCTCGCGGTGCTCGGCTGGCCGCAGGTCTACCGGATCATGCGCGGCGAGGTCATCGCCAACAAGTACAACGACTATGTGATGGCGGCGAAGGCGCTGGGCGCGGACACCAAGCGGATCGCGTTCCGGCACATCCTGCCGAACACGCTCGCCCCGGTCATCGTCGTCACGACGATGAACCTCGGTGTCTACATCTCGGCCGAGTCGGCGCTCTCCTACCTCGGTATCGGCATCCAGCACCCCAACATCTCCTGGGGTCTGATGATCAGTGACGTGCAGGACCGGTTCCTGACCTCCCCGCACGCCCTGCTCTTCCCCGCCGCCGTGCTCAGCATCACCGTGCTGGCGTTCATCATGCTCGGCGACGTGGTCCGCGACGCCTTCGACCCGAAGATGCGCTAGGGAGGGCGTACTCCATGACCATCATTGAGAAAACGGCGGGTGTACCCGCCCCGCGTTCCGAGGGCGACTCCGCGCCGCTCCTCGAAGTCCGCGACCTGCACGTCGAGTTCCACACCCGGGACGGCGTGGCCAAGGCCGTCAACGGTGTCAACTACACCGTCTCGGCCGGCGAGACCCTCGCCGTCCTCGGCGAGTCCGGCTCCGGCAAGTCCGTGACCGCGCAGGCGATCATGGGCATCCTGGACATGCCCCCGGGCCGCATCCCGCAGGGCGAGATCCTGTTCCGCGGCAAGGACATGCTGAAGATGTCCGGCGAGGAGCGGCGGAAGATCCGCGGCCAGAAGATCGCGATGATCTTCCAGGACGCGCTCTCCTCCCTCAACCCGGTGCTCACCGTCGGCTACCAGCTCGGCGAGATGTTCCGGGTCCACCAGGGCGCCTCCCGCAAGGTGGCCAAGGCCAAGGCCATCGAGCTGATGGACAAGGTCAAGATCCCCGCCGCCAAGGCGCGGGTCAACGACTACCCCCACCAGTTCTCCGGCGGTATGCGCCAGCGCATCATGATCGCGATGGCGCTCGCCCTGGAGCCCGACCTGATCATCGCGGACGAGCCGACCACCGCGCTCGACGTCACGGTCCAGGCGCAGGTCATGGACCTGCTCGCGGAGCTCCAGCGCGAGTACCACATGGGTCTGATCCTGATCACCCACGACCTCGGCGTGGTCGCCGACGTCGCGGACAAGATCGCCGTGATGTACGCGGGCCGGATCGTGGAGACCGCGCCGGTGCACGAGCTCTACAAGCGCCCGGCGCACCCGTACACCCGGGGTCTGCTCGACTCGATCCCGCGCCTGGACCAGAAGGGCCAGGAGCTGTACGCGATCAAGGGCCTGCCGCCCAACCTGCTCAAGGTCCCCTCGGGCTGCGCCTTCAACCCGCGCTGCCCGAAGGCCCAGGACATCTGCCGTACGGACACGCCGCCGCTGCACCAGGTCACCGAGGCCGACGGCACGGTCCTGACCGGCCGTGGCAGCGCCTGCCACTTCTGGAAGGAGACGATCCATGGCTGAGCCGGCCAAGAAGGACGAGGCCGTGGACGCGACTCCCAGCGTCACGGACGTCGTGAAGAAGGACGCCTCGACGACGACCGAGGTCGAGGCGCTCCTCGACGTCAAGGTCGACCGCGGCGAGCCGATCCTCCAGGTGCGCAACCTGGTCAAGCACTTCCCGCTGACCCAGGGCATCCTCTTCAAGAAGCAGATCGGCGCGGTCAAGGCCGTGGACGGGGTCTCCTTCGACCTCTACCAGGGCGAGACCCTCGGCATCGTCGGCGAGTCCGGCTGTGGCAAGTCCACCGTCGCCAAGCTGCTGATGACGCTGGAGCGGGCGACCGCCGGCGAGGTCTTCTACAAGGGCCAGGACATCACCAAGCTGTCCGGGCGCGCGCTGAAGGCCGTCCGCCGCAACATCCAGATGGTGTTCCAGGACCCGTACACGTCCCTGAACCCGCGGATGACGGTCGGCGACATCATCGGGGAGCCCTTCGAGATCCACCCCGAGGTGGCTCCCAAGGGCGACCGGCGCCGCAAGGTCCAGGAGCTCCTGGACGTCGTGGGCCTCAACCCCGAGTACATCAACCGCTACCCGCACCAGTTCTCGGGCGGTCAGCGCCAGCGCATCGGCATCGCCCGCGGCCTCGCGCTCAACCCCGAGATCATCATCTGCGACGAGCCGGTCTCGGCGCTCGACGTGTCGGTCCAGGCGCAGGTCATCAACCTGATGGCGAAGCTGCAGGACGAGTTCAACCTCTCCTACCTCTTCATCGCGCACGACCTGTCGATCGTCCGGCACATCTCGGACCGCGTCGGTGTGATGTACCTCGGCAAGCTGGCCGAGATCGGCTCGGACGAGGAGATCTACGAGCACCCGACGCATCCGTACACCCAGGCGCTGCTCTCCGCGGTGCCGGTGCCGGACCCGGACGCGCGTGAGCACCGGGAGCGGATCATCCTCACCGGTGACGTCCCCTCGCCGGCCAACCCGCCGTCGGGCTGCCGCTTCCGCACCCGCTGCTGGAAGGCGGAGGAGCGCTGCGCCACTGAGGAGCCGCTGCTCGCGGTGCCGGTGCGCTTCCAGGGGCAGGACTCCCCGGTCGCGCACGAGTCGGCGTGCCACTTCGCCGAGGAGAAGGACGTGGTGGGCGCGGCCTGACCGCGTACCGCCCGCGCCACACGGAAGGGGCGCCCGGAACCGCACGGTCCCGGGCGCCCCTTCGGCGTGTGCCGGCGCCGGTCAGTCGTCGAGCCGCTCGTCGTCGATGGAGACGGTGACCGTGCCCGGCGGATAGTCGTCCTCCCGGCCGGTGAGGACGAGGCCGGTCTGCGGGCGCTGGGGACTGGGCAGCGAGACGTACAGGGCATGGCAGACATCGGGTCCGCCCAGTCCGTCGCGGACCATCGCCGCGACGGCGACCGAGCCGACGGTGTCGAGCGGGTCGATGTCGACACCCGGCAGGGCCAGGACGTTCATGCCGGAGCCCGCGTCGTCGATCTCGGCCTGCATCAGGCAGAGCGCCGGGACCAGGAGGTGGCGGAAGGGGGACGCGGCGGCGTTGTCCGCCACCCGTTCCAGTTTCCGGTGCCCGCGTGCCAGCGCCAGTACGGCGCTGGTGTCGAGGATGATCACGCGGCGTTGCCCCGCAGGATCTCCTGGGTCTTCTGCCGGGCGATCTCGTAGACGCGGTCCAGCGCGTGCGGTGTGGCGTCGAATTCCTCGTCCGTGAGCGTGGAGTGCATGCGCTCGCGCAGGATCCGGCGGGCCTCGGCGACCCGGGCCCGGGTCTGCTCGGCGGTGAGCTGCTCGGCGGCGAGGGCGGCGACGAGGGCTCCTATCGTCGTCCCGCGCTCCTTGGCCAGAGCCGCGAGGTGGTCGCGTGTGCTCTCGGGGACCTTGATGGTCGAATCAGCCATGGAGCCACGGTATACCGCGGCTCTACTTTCGGTATACCGAAGGGGGGCGGTTCCCCCCCCCC